>JAAFHL010000080.1:399-13965 GCA_013298365.1 Bacteroidota bacterium
GATAGGCTTTTGTTTCAGCAATTTTTACAAAAACAAGAAATTTTAGATATTGAAATCTACGAAATAGACCTTGTTAATTTGGAAAGTTTATATGAAATAAATAAGTCTTTGAAAAGCAGTAATCGCCAGCAAGTCATTGTTTTAGCAAATATTTTTTTGAAAGAATTTAATGCTGCTTTACAAGGAATAACTTGCATCATTGACCAAGATTTTGATGCTTTTGAAAATATAAATATAGAAAATCATTTCCTGAAATACACAGATTTTGCTAACAAAGAAATGTATATTGATGAAAATTGTATAAACCATTTTTTTGAAATTTTTTTGCGTGGCTTCCCCATTTCAACCAAAGATATTTTTGCCATAATAGAACCTATTGCAAACTTTCTGTTTAGGTTGAGGTATATACGAGAAAATGTATCTATTGTATATCAAGGAAGTGTTTGGAATGAAAAATCTTTTGAAAAAAGTTGTGTTTGGGACAGTAAGAAAAAGACATTTTCTTTTAATGAAAACGACTATTTAAACAGATTAACAAATCACAAAGCCAATATCTTTACTGAAAAACTTACGATATATCCCAAAAGAAACGACCTTGATACACGTCATCAAATACATGGACATGATTTTATCTATTTGATATTTAAGTATATAGATAAAATTAAAAATCCAACAAATATCAATTTAGCTACCTTTGAACGACTTATTTATCAATATATTGAATATCATAAATTAGGGGAATATCCTCTTTTTTCTTTTCTACATAAAAAATATTCATAATTCACAACTCACATAAATGTATTCAGACATTCTTTCTCAACTTGGGATTACCGCCAACAATCCCTGCCTACATACAGGCACAATCACTGCACACGCAGAAGGACAAGATTATCACAATGTATATGCTGCGGCTGATGGCTCTTTGTTGGGGGCTGTTCAATATGCAAGCGAAAAAGAATATGAAGCTGCTGCCGTAGCTTCTATCAAGGCTTGGGCGATTTGGCGTGATATGCCCGCCCCCAAAAGAGGCGAAATTGTGCGTCAAATCGGCGATGAATTGCGCAAGTATAAAGAGCCTTTGGGCAAATTGGTTTCTTTGGAAATGGGCAAAATCTTGCAAGAAGGTTTGGGCGAAGTACAAGAAATGATTGATATTTGCGACTTTGCGGTGGGACTTTCTCGTCAGTTGTATGGACTTACTATGCACTCCGAGCGCAAACATCATCGCATGTATGAGCAATGGCATCCGCTGGGTTTGGTAGGCGTAATTTCTGCCTTCAATTTCCCTGTGGCAGTTTGGGCTTGGAATGCCATGCTTGCAGCCGTTTGTGGAAATGTAACGATGTGGAAACCCAGCGAAAAAACGCCACTTACTGCTATTGCCACCTTAAATATTGTGAGCAATGTGCTTAGAGCCAATAATTTACCTGAAGGGATTTTTACTTTGGTAGTAGGCGACAGAAGCACTGGCGAAAGAATGGCAAACGACACAAGAGTGGCTTTGGTATCTGCTACGGGCAGCACACGTATGGGCAAGGCTGTGGGTGAGGCTACTGCTCGCAGAATGGGCAAATCTTTGTTGGAATTGGGTGGAAATAATGCCATCATCGTGTCTCGTCATGCAGATTTGAAATTGGCAATGCCTGCCATTATCTTTGGTAGCGTGGGTACCTGCGGACAACGTTGCACCACAACTCGCCGCCTTATTATAGATGAAACAATTTATGACGATTTGAAAGCTCGTTTAATCAAGGCTTACGAATCTTTGCGCAATAGAATTGGACATCCTTTGGCAGCAAACACACTTATTAGCCCTTTGATTGACAAAGATGCGGTAACAATGATGCAAAATTCTTTGGTAGAAGTACAAATTGAAGGCGGAACAGTTTTATTTGGGGGCGAAGTATTGAGTGGAACAGGCTATGAAACAGGTACTTACGTTGTACCTGCGATTGTAGAAGCCGAAAATCATTACAAAACCGTTCAGCATGAGACTTTTGCACCAATTTTGTATTTGATGAAATATAAAACGATTGAGGAGGCAGTAGCTTTAAATAATGCCGTTCCACAAGGGCTTTCTTCTTCTATTTTCACCGAAAATATGAAAGAATCTGAATATTTCCTTTCGCATTTGGGTTCTGATTGTGGCATTGCCAATGTAAATATAGGTACATCTGGCGCAGAAATCGGTGGCGCATTTGGCGGCGAAAAAGAAACAGGTGGCGGACGTGAATCGGGTTCTGATGCGTGGAGAGCGTATATGCGCAGACAAACAAACACCATCAACTGGTCAGATGCTTTGCCTTTGGCGCAAGGAATTACCTTTGATGTGTAGGCTTTGATTTCTCGCAGATTAATGCAGATGAGAACCGCAGATTTTCGCAGACAACCCATAAATTTGCGTTAATCTGCGGTTTTGTATTTGTAGATTTTTGTAGTAAATGGGGAATTGAAATAGTGATAAGTTTACATACCTATTTCAGCTAAAAATCCATTTTTTTTCTCCCCAGTACTTGCAAGTGTTAAGCCGTAGGTGGCACTTGCAGGTATCAATAATCGGCAGTCTCAGACTGCCACTAATATGTGCAGTTTTGGTTCTTGCTTGCTTGTTGAAGTCAGAGACTTCAAATTATTGGCAACTTTAAGTGTAATTGCTTCGCAATCAACACTTAAAGTTACAATGGGACCAAGTATTTACAGATACACCGCATGAACCCAAGCCATTTGAACATTATGAATTGGTGCCACCGATTGAAAGTGATGGCGAAACAGATGATACAACTACTACATAAATCATAAAACGGGGGTAGAGATACAAATTTTATCTGCATCTTTATCCCAACTGTACAAGGCAAAAAACATGGGTAAAACAAGCATCATAATTCGGCTTCTTTCACATTTTTCTACAATTTCATTTTGAAATCCCTCCTAAACTTGCTATCTTTGCAGCGCAAAACAGCGATTTTATATTTTTATATTACAACATGAGTTTTAAGTGCGGTATTGTAGGGCTTCCTAATGTGGGCAAATCTACGTTATTCAACTGCTTGTCTGAATCTGCGAAAGCAGAGGCAAGCAATTTTCCTTTTTGTACCATAGAGCCAAATGTGGGCATGGTGCCTGTTCCCGATAAGCGTATGGACGCATTGATTGAGATTGTAAAGCCCCAAAATGTGGTGCCTACGGTTGTCAAAATTGTGGATATTGCAGGACTTGTGAAAGGGGCAAGTAGGGGAGAGGGGCTTGGTAATAAATTTTTGGGCAATATTCGTGAATGTGAGGCAATTATTCATGTATTGCGTTGCTTCGCAAATGAGAATATTATCCATGTTGAAAACAGCGTGGACCCGATTCGGGACAAAGATATTATTGATACAGAATTGCAATTTAAAGACCTCGAACTCATTGAAAAGCGCATTGATGGTGCTAAAAAAATGACAAAAGGAGGAAATAAAGATGCTGTTCGTCAGGTTGATACTTTGCAAAATATCCTTAATTTTATTCAAATGGGGAGAAATGCAAGGGAAATGCAAGCAACAGATGAAGAACTTGCCTTGATTGCGGAAATGTCTTTGCTTACTTCAAAACCTGTGATGTATGTTTGTAATGTAGATGAAGATAGTTTGCCAAATGGAAACGAATATGTGGAGCGTGTAAAGGCGGCAGTTTCAGGCGAAAATGCACACGTTTTGGTGATTTCTGCTATTTTTGAAGAGCAACTTATGGGCTTTGAAGATGAGGAGGAGAAAAAAATGTACATTGAAAGTTATGGTTTAGAA
This sequence comes from Bacteroidota bacterium, assembly GCA_013298365.1. GTDB lineage: Bacteria > Bacteroidota > Bacteroidia > J057 > J057 > JAAFHL01. The sequence goes on from JAAFHL010000080.1 coordinate 4,179, forward strand.
GAACCTGGCTTAAATCAAGTTATTCGTCATGCCTATGACATGTTAGAGTTACAAACTTATTTTACCGCAGGGGTCAAAGAAGTTCGTGCTTGGACAATTACAAAAGGTACAAAAGCACCACAGGCGGCAGGTGTGATTCATACCGATTTTGAAAAAGGTTTTATTCGTGCAGAAGTAATAAAATATAAAGACTATGTGCATTATCGTTCCGAAGTTGCGGTGAAAGAAGCGGGCAAAATGTCGGTAGAAGGGAAGGAATATGTGGTGCAAGATGGGGATATTATGCACTTTAGGTTTAATGTATAAAAAATAGCAGGATAATATATTGTTAAAATAAACCATCTATATGATTTTTGTGTGAGGGGAAAAGTACAATTAAATGTATTTTTTCCCTCATTCGTAAAAAAAAATCTTAAAAAGCGAAACAAATTTTATTTTGTAAAGGTTTTGTGCTAACTTTGTAGCCTGATTCCGAATACTTTTAAATAATCTCAAATTTTTATATGATTCTTCCTATCATAGGATATGGACACAGCACCTTGCGCAAAAAAGCGCAGGATATTTCCGCTGACTATCCCAATCTGCAAAACCTAATAGCTAATATGTTTCAAACAATGTATAAGGCACAAGGGGTAGGTTTAGCAGCTCCGCAAGTAAATATCTCTATTCGCTTGTTTGTGGTTGATGCGGAGGCTATGGAAGATTCTGCAGAAACAGATGAGGTGTTGAAAGGCTTTAAAAAAGTGTTTATCAATGCACAGATTTTAGAAGAGACAGGTAAGGAATGGGCATTTAGGGAAGGTTGCCTAAGTATTCCAGAGGTGAGGGAAGATGTGATGAGAAAAGATACGATTCGTATTCGCTATTGCGATGAGAATTTTGTGCAACATGAAGACGTTTTTTCGGGAATGAAAGCAAGAATTATTCAACATGAATACGACCATATAGAAGGTGTATTGTTTGTAGATAAAATTTCGACTTTTCGGAGACAAATTCTTAAATCTCGCTTGATGAAAATTCAAAAAGGAGACATCTATACACAATATCCTATGAAGTTTATTGCTTCAAGATAATTTTTTACATACTACCGCATACTTTATCAATATCTCTCAAATGTTTACAGAACAAGAACTTTACGAAAAAACAACAGCTACGAAGCACTTTTTGAACAAAGAAGTGGTTAAGATTCGTACAAAAACGGACGAAGCCATGTTTACATCGCAAGAAGTACACACACGCTTAGACATCATCCATGAATCGGAAAGAGTAGGCATCCGAAACTTAGATGAAAGAGGACTTAGAAAATTGACAAAAGTCATCCGTGAGGTTGATGACCGCCGTCAGTCTGACTTAATGGTAAGTGCATTAGCTTAACATTTTCTGCCTAAAAGGTTTTATTATCTAAACGTTTAATTTTTAGCTTAATGATTCGTTCCGCATTCACAAAGGGAACAGCAAAGGATATAATCGCTTTGTTGTTCCCTTTCATTTTATAAGAAAATTTAGAGCCGTAAGTTATCTATCAATCGAGTTGTGCCAAAAAATACCGCAATAAAAGCGTGTGGACAATTAGCTGAAAGCAAATCAGGCATTTCATTCAAATTGTTTTCTTCCAATAGCTCAAAATAATCTAATCGTGCCAAAGGACAGTCCGACAATGCGCTATATGCAAAGTTTTTCATGCTTTCTATAGAAGCAAAGCTACCCCTATTTTTTTGTAAATGAAATAAAATAGCAGATAAAACCTTTGCCTGTTCCCTTTCTCTTTCACTCAAAAAAACATTGCGAGAACTCATCGCTAAGCCATCAACTTCTCTTTGCGTAGGGCAGCCTATAATTTTTACTGGGAAATGCTGTTCTTTGACTAATTGTTTGATAATAAGCAGTTGTTGAAAATCCTTTTGTCCAAAATAGGCATTATGTGGCTGAACAATATGAAATAACAACGAAACAACTTGTACAACGCCATTAAAATGACCTGGACGACTTGCGCCACAGAGTTTTTTGTCTAAATCTCTTATTCCAAAAATCATTTGTGTAGGTGTTTCAGGATAAATTTCAGATGGGGCAGGAGCAAAAACAATGCTTGCGCCTTGTTGTTCAATCAAGGCAACATCAGCAGCTAAGGTGCGAGGATATTTTGACAAATCCTCTTTTGGTCCAAATTGTGTGGGATTGACAAAAATACTCACTACTGTAAATGTGTTTTCAGCAACAGAGGCTTCAATCAAACTTGCATGACCTGCGTGCAAAGCACCCATTGTAGGTACAAAACCTACGCTTACATCAAGGGGCAATTTATTGCGCCAGTATCTGTATTCAGAAATCGTGTGAAATACGTGCATAATGAAATTTATTTGGGGCTACAAAAGTAGTAAAGTATTGTCAAAGAATGATGATAATATTTTTGGGACATCTTTCATAAGTATTTTATACGTTTGGGAAATGTAGCATAAGCTTTAGCTTGTGTTGATATGTTCTGAAATAAGCTACAAACAAAATGTAAACTACATTTCAGGTAAAATGAAAGATGCCATTTTTTGTCATTTTTTTTCAAATATAAAAAAGTATGCTGCTGTAACGAAAAAAGTGCTGATTTAAGGGCTTTTTTACCTTTTGAACGGTTTGTGTGTAGCAAAGCGGAACACAAACCTTCAAAACGGTAAAAAAGCACAATGAAAACGATTCGTTTTTCAAGCAACATGGGCATATTGCCTATTTTCTGGGCTTTTTACTGTTTTGAAGGTTGGATATTTTCACTACGTTCAATACCCAACCGTTCAAAAAGTAAAAAGCCAGCGATAAATCATTATTTTTTAGCACTTTTTTCGTTACACCAAGAAAAATATCAAATAAACATAATAGCTTTATTATTAAGTAATTATGATGTTTTGTTAAGTGAAAAAACGCTTTTCTGTTTTTTTCTTTGATAAAAAAGCAAAATAAATGAGAAAAAATTAGGTAGTTCCAAAAAATCCCCTTATCTTTGCATCACCATTAAGAAATACACGCAGCTATAATGTTGCAAAAGATATATCGCGGGGTGGAGCAGTGGTAGCTCGTCGGGCTCATAACCCGAAGGTCGTAGGTTCGAGTCCTGCCTCCGCAACTAAAACTTATATTCGCAAGGATATAAGTTTTTTTTTGCCCTGATTTGTTGAAAAATTAGTATAACAAAACAAGACATAAAAAATGGCTGCCTCAACATGGTTGAGACAGCCATTTTTATGCGCTATAAATGATTACAAAGTCATATTTATGTCCCAAGCCTCCAAAATATCGGCAACTCTACGCACAAATTTACCACCTAATGCGCCATTGATGACACGATGGTCGTAGGAATGAGATAAGAACATTTTGCTGCGGATAGCAATCATGTCGCCTGTTTCTGTTTCTACTACGGAAGGAAGTTTGCGGATTGCCCCTACTGCCAAAATCGCTACCTGTGGCTGCATAATGATAGGTGTTCCCATTACATTGCCAAAAGTACCTACATTAGAAACGGTGTAAGTGCCTCCGTCTAAATCTTCGGGCTTGAGTTTGCGGTTTCTCGCACGATATGCAAGGTCATTTACCGCAGCCGACAAGCCTATGAGATTGAGTCTATCAGCATTGCGAATGACAGGTACAATCAAATTATCGTCAGGCATTGCAACTGCTACACCTACATTGATGTCTTTTTTTACCAAAATCTTGTCGCCATCTACCGAAATATTGACCATAGGCATTTCACGTAAAGCCTTTGCAATTGCCAATACAAAAATAGGGGTAAATGTCAGTTTTTCGCCATATTGTTTTTCAAAAGCGGCTTTGTTTTTATTTCTCCAAATGACAATATTGGTTACATCGGCTTCCACAAAAGACGTTACATGTGGGGAAATATGCTTAGAATACGTCATATTTTCCGCCGTCATTTTGCGCATTCTGTCCATTTCAATGATGTCATAGTTGCTACCATGTGCAAATTTTTTCTCTTGCAAAGAAATGCCAGAATTGGTAGTTGCTACTTTTTCTATCACTTTTTCTAGCACAACAGGTTGTGTCTCAACTTGTGGAGCAGGTGCAGCAACTAAAGTCGGCTGAGCCACTTTTACAGCACTTCTATTTGCTACATAGTCCAAAATGTCTTTTTTGGTAACACGCCCATCTTTGCCTGTCCCTGCAATCGTTTCCAATTCTGCCATGCCAATTTTTTCTTCACGAGCGATATTGAGTACCAAAGGTGAATAAAATCTATCGCCACCCGCATTTGCCAAAACAGGTTCTGCAAGAGGTTGTGGTGCGTAAGGCACATTTACAACAACTGGCGCAGCATCTTCTTTAGGTGCGAGATTCTGGCTTGTAGCAGGTGCTACAACTGCGGGTGAATCACCTACAAGTGCTGTTTCGATGATAGCAATTGCTTTGCCTACGGGTACAACATCGCCTTCTTTGTAGAGCAGTTCTACAATAATGCCTTCAACGGGGGAAGGGACTTCGGAATCTACTTTGTCAGTCGCAATATCTAAGGCAGATTCTTCCGCTTCGATTTTGTCGCCTACTTTTTTGTTCCATTTAAGAATGGTTGCTTCGATGATACTTTCACCCATTTTGGGCATTACCAATTCGACTTTTGCCATGATATTTTTAGTAATGGTGGATTTGTAATGGAAAGTGTATTTGTATATTTTTTCTGCTTTTCTAAATTAAGCGCAAAATTACGACTTTTTTTATGAGATAAAACATTAAAAACAGATATTAGCAAAAAATAGCTGCAAAAAAATAGGCATCTTTCATAAGTATTTTACACTTTTTAGAAATGTAGCATATGCTTTAGCTTGTGTTAATATGTTCTGGCACAAGCTAAAGCGTATGCTACAACAAAGTGTAAACTAAATTTAAAACAAAATGAAAGATGTCAAAGAATTATTGAAAATATGCTATTTTGTGTGCTTTGTGTTGTTTTTCTTTGTGAACTTTGTGGTTTTATTTTTTAGGACAAAAAATAATAGCTTATTCATTTATCCAAATCAAAAACGCATATTCCATTGACACCTCTCTCAATCGCTCAAAACGACCCGATGCACCCCCATGTCCTGCTGCCATATTTGTGTGCATGAGCAAAATATGATTGTCTGTTTTGAGTTCTCTTAATTTTGCTACCCATTTTGCAGGTTCAAAGTATTGCACCTGGGAATCATGTAAGCCCGTAATAATCAACATATTGGGATATTCTTTGCTACTTACATTGTCATAAGGCGAATAGGAAAGCATATAATCATAATATTCTTTTTGATTCGGATTTCCCCATTCATCATACTCGCCCGTAGTAAGCGGAATCGTGTCATCTAACATAGTAGTAACCACATCTACAAAAGGCACACTTGCTACAATCGCTTTCCACATTTCGGGCCGAAGATTTGCTACTGCGCCCATCAACAAGCCACCTGCACTGCCACCTGCTGCACATAATTTGTCTTTTGATGCATATTTTTCTTGTATCAAAAAGTCACCACAAGCAATGAAATCCGTAAAAGTATTCATTTTTTTGAACAATTTGCCGTCTTCATACCAATTTCTCCCCAAATCTTGTCCACCTCTTATGTGCGCAATCGCATACACAAAACCTCTATCCAACAAACTCATTCTTGCAGTGCTAAAATGTACGTCCATGCTAATACCATACGAGCCATAGCCATATAATAGACAAGGTGCAGAGCCATCTATTTTTGTTTCTTTGTTGTAAACCAATGAGATAGGAACTTGTGTGCCATCATTTGCAGTAGCCCATATACGAGCTGATTGATAATCATTGGGATTGTAACCGCCAGGAATTTCTCTTTGTTTTTTGAGTTCCTGAGTCTTATTTTTCATGTCAAAATCAAAAACGGAGGAGGGTGTTGTCATAGACTCGTAGCCAAGGCGCAAAATATGAGAAGTGTATTCAGGATTTGTGCCTACTCCCACCGAATAACAATCTTCTGCCATCGGAATATAAAAATCTTCTTGCGTTTTGCGGTTGATGATACGAATTTGATTTAAGCCATTTTTTCTTTCTTCCAAGACCATAAAATCTTGAAAAATAGACATGCTTTCCAATAAAACGGCTGGGCGATGTGCAAGTTGTTCTTTCCATTTTTCCTGTCCATAATCATTATCAGTTTCTGAAACTGTCATTAATCGGAAATTTTGCGCCTCCCAATTCGTAAGCATAAAAAACGTGTCATCTACATGGTCAAAAGAATATTCATGCCCTCTTATTCTTTCTTGAAACAATCGAAATTCCCCCATCGGATTGTCTGCTGCCAAAAATTGATACTCATTTGCCAAGGTCGTAGTACTGCCGATAACAATGTACTTTTCCGAAGTTGTAGTATAAACACCCACATCATACGTTTCATCTTTTTCCTCATAAATCAATACATCTGTTTTGGCATCAGTGCCAACGATATGTCGCCAAACTTGATGTGTGCGCAATGTTTTTTTGTCCATGCGGGTATAAAATAACGTTTGATTGTCATTTGCCCACACGAAATTACCCGAAACATTGGAAATTTTATCCGTAAGATTTTTATTGGTAGAAAGGTCTCTTATATATAAATTGCAAATTCTACGCCCTTTGCTATCTACTGCATATCCCCAAAGATTTTGGTTTGGACTGATGTCTGCACCCATAATAGCGAAATATTTTTTGCGTTTTGCTGCCACATTTCCATTCAAAATAATCTCCTCTTTTGCCGCTAAATCTCCTTTTTTACGACAATAAATAGGATATTCTTTGCCTGTTTCATAGCGTACATAATAAAAATAATCTCGCCAACGATAGGGAACACTGTTGTCATCTTCTTTGATACGGCTGCGCATTTCGGCAAAAATGGTGTCTTGCAAACCCTGTGTTTTTTCCCCAAAAACAAGGTGTGTATGCTCATTTTCTGTTTCGAGGTAGGCAAGTACTTCGGGATTTTCACGCTCATTCAGCCAGTAATAGTCGTCTGTGCGTGTATGTCCATGCGCAACGAGCGAGCGGGGCTTTTTAGCAACTTTTGGTATGTTGTTCATATTTTATTATCTCATTTAAAGAAAGGCAAAATTAGGCTTAATTATGGATTTTACCAAAAGTATATTTATAGGGCTAATTTAATGCAGGTTTTATGTAGTATTCGGACTGTGGACTTCGCTGAATATTGCTTATAGAAGTTTTCTTGGGCAGAAAAACGTATTGAATGTAAGGATATAGGACAAAAACGTTAAAATGATTTCACCTATTGTAAATGCTAAATTTGCATCATCTTTTAGTTAAAAAATTGATAATTAGTTATTTATGTTTTATTTTTTATTTCATGTAATTGAAATAAGGTTTTTTTTGAGTCATATTATTGGTATATAAGTCTCTCAAAAAGGAAAAAACGGATATATGGTATATTATTTGATTAGATAAGGTATTGTAAGAAATAGTGTAATTATTCATAAATTTATTATCAATAAAAATACGAATAAAAAAACGTTTTTTATTATGTTAATATTTGATAATCAACCTTTTGAATAGTAATATACTAAGAAGATAGAAAAATATTAAGTCTGAATATCAATTAATTATCCTTTATGTCATCTGATTCTCTGCATACGAATCAAATTTAATAAGTCTATGTGTACAAAAAATAATACAAATCTATCATTTTTATCGGGTATGAATAAATATTCTGCTCATCTCTGCAAAAAAAACATACTTACATTCGCTGTTACTGTATTACTTAGTGCTTTGGGAACAGTTTCGTATGCCCAAAATATTCAATTCAATCCTATTACAACGAATCCTTCTACGCTTTTCCCTAATTATGTATGGACGAATAGCCCTCAATCGTCTGGGCAATTTCAGTATTATAATTTTACTTTGACTGCTACGAATACAACGGGGGCAGCGGCTGCAATTAATGGGCAAGATTTCATTGGCTTTTGCGCCAATTTGACGCTTCCTGACCCCACAACTTCTACGATATTTACGTATGCTGATGATGCCTCCTTGTTAAGTTACAATATAGGCTCTGGGGATTATTGGGCAGTAAGCAGAAATATAAAGTATAATGCTATTAAGGATATTTTTTATACGTATGGAGCGCAACTTACAACTATGAACAAGAATAGCCAATCGTATGCGGATTTATCTACGGCGATTGGGCTTGCTATTTCAGAAATTGTGTGTGACTATAATGGCATTACTGCCTCTTTGAATTTGACAAATGGAAATAGCCAAGTGTATGCCGACAATGTGCAAACACCGATTAGTGGCAATCCCCTTGCGATTTTTAATAATATAAAAAATAATGTAGCAGGTACAGGGGTAGGGGCAAATTACACGCTTTATACCGCTAATTTGGCTGGGAATAGTAGTCAAGATGTATTTTTAATATTAAGCGCAGACTTGGGTGACCTGCCCGATAACAGTGCAGGAACAGGAGCAAGAAATTATAAAACGTTGTTGAATGATGGCGGACCCGCACATCGCATCGTAGCAGGTGCGCCTCGCTTCGGCACAAATGTAGATGGTGAACCTGATAGCAAGCCTTCTTTTTTGTCTGATGGCGATGATGTAAATGGCATAACTGATGATGAAGATGGCATAACAATTCCAACCTTAACGGTAAATACAACTGCGGCTTTCACTGTAAATGTAGGCGGCACAGCAGGAAAGTTAGATGCTTGGATAGATTGGAATAATAATGGACTTTTTGATGTTTCGGAGCAAATTGCCAATAACCTAAGTGTTGTATTAGGAAACAATACCTTAAATGTAACTGTACCTGCAAGTGCTATTGTGGGTAATGCAATAGGCGCACGTTTTAGGATTAGTACCGTAGGAGGTTTGGCTTCTACGGGTTTTGCATTAAATGGAGAGGTGGAAGATTATATGCTTACCGTTTTGCCAACTTGTCCAACAGTTGTTGCTTTATGTGCAGGAGATGTATATGAAACAAGTTTGCCTGTGGGAACAGTAGGTACTTTTCAGTGGTACAAAGATGGCGTAGCGATTGCAGGTGCAACGAATGACACTTTGCAAATTACGACAGTTGGTGATTATTCTGTAACGATTACGAATGGAAGTTGTAATGTAAGTGGCTGTTGTCCGCTTACCGTAACCGCTTGTGGTTCGGTAGGAAATTATGTTTGGAATGATACAAATAGCAATGGGCTAAATGATGAGCCTGCAAGTGCAGGGATAAATGGGGTGATTGTAGAACTATGGAAAGAAAATATACCAGGAAGTGGTACTTATAGTTTGGTAAAAACAGATACTACTGCCAATAATGGGATAAATCCTGGATATTATTTATTTTTAGTATCAGAAAGTGCTAATTATTATGTGAAATTTCCTACAAGTAATAATGGGAATATTTTGACCACACAAACAGTAACACCTGCTATTGACAATAATAGTGATGCAAATACTTCTACAGGCAGCTCACCTATTTTGGCTATCAATGTAAATGGCACAGGTACTGCAAAGGATAATTTAACTATAGACGCAGGGTATATTTGCAATTTGAATGTAAATATTTCAGGACAAACAAATGTACTTTGTTATGGAAAAACAACAGGCTCTGCCACAGTAACAGCCTCTGGCGGGACAGGTGTTTATACATACACATGGAACACAACACCTGTTCAATATACAGCAACAGCGATAGGTTTAGCCGCAGGTACATACACAGTAACTGTAAAAGATGCAAATAACTGTTCTACAACGGCAAGTGTAACGATTACGCAACCTGCCGCAGCTTTATCTGCAAGCATTAGCGGACAAACAAATGTA
>JAAFHL010000081.1 GCA_013298365.1 Bacteroidota bacterium
CTTAGTATTTCTGTTGTATTAGACCCCGTAGTTTCTGTAAATGCGAGTACGAATAATTTCTGTGCAGGCACAAGTGGAACAACATTAAGTGCAACCTTGACAGGAGGGATAGGGACTGACATTTATCAATGGCAACAATATATTGGTACAACTTGGACAAACATCGTAGGGGCTACTTCTGCATCATACACAACGCCTGCGATTTCTACCAATACAAATTTTAAAGTGCTTGCAAGTCAAACAGGTTCAGGTTGCATAGCCACAGGAACAAATAGTTTAAGCATTACAGTGCTTGCTCTTCCCAATATATATACAAATCCGTCAAGTGCAACGATTTGTACGGGAGGAGATAGGATAATAACGGCTTTCAATGGAACAGGTTATTCTTGGTCGCCTTCAACAGGTTTAAACAATACAACAGGTTCTCCTGTCATTGCAACCCCTACAAGCACAACAACATACGCACTAACAGGCACAGGTACAAATGGTTGCAGCAAAACTATTAATATCCCAATTACGGTAAATCCAGACCCAGGTATAACGATTGTAGGTCCTTCTACTATTCCGGTTGGTACAACAACGGTTCTTTCTGCTACAACTACAGGCGGCACAGGAACTTGTACTTTACAATGGCAAAGTAGTTCGAATGGAACAACTTGGGCGAGTATTTCGGGTGCAACTGCTGCAACCTATACAACTCCTGCGATTACAGCAACACAATACTATCGTGCTTTATATACTTGTAGTGGCTTAGGTTGTAGCCCTGCTGGGGTTTCTAATGTACTTAGTGTTACAGGTGTTCAAGCACCTGTTCGTTTGGGCGAAAAAGCTTATAACCTAACTTTATATCCCAATCCTGCTACAATTCGTTTGCATATTTTACTTTTGTCTTCCCAAGACGAAAAAGCCATTTTTTCCTTAACAGATATGATGGGAAAAAATATTACACAATGGGAAGCAAAAACAGAAGATGGCAATTATGAACAAGAAATCTCATTAGAAAACCTTTCGCAAGGTGTATATTTCCTTTCTGTAAAAATGGGCAATAGACTGATAACGGAAAGATTTGTAAAAGAATAAGATTTTGAGAGAAGGCTGAGAATAAGTTCAGCGAGTTTCAAAAAACATGGGTTTATACACATTGCCAGCCGTTTTTTTGTGTTTTTTTTGTAGCATAGCGCAAAAAAACGGCGAAGCAATGCTTTTGAGCTACTTTTTTCGCTTAAAACGTAAGATTTTCTTTTCCCCCGCTTCTATTTTTAGCTGCCATTGAATTTTTTCGCTACTCTGTATGCTTTTATCTTTTTTCTTTGCTTTTATAGTGTGATGCGAATATCGGGGGAAATACATTTCGGTAAGCACATCAATCGCTTGTTTTTTGCCATTTTCTATGCTAATTTTCACTTTTTTATTTTTCTCATCTTTGATACTCAATACTTTCACTTCTTTGTCGTAGCCTATAAAAAAATAGTTTTTATTTTTTATAGTTGTGGTATCTATCGCAAAAGGGTAGGAAGTGATGCTATCAAAAGTCATACTTGCCTCACCTGGCAACCATGTATAGGCTTGCCAATTTGGGGGATAGGCAAACAAAAAAGCGGCATCATACAAACTCGGTACATCTCTATCTAAGGTAGGCGTAGCAAAATATTGATATTGAACAGGAATTTCAAAGGTTTTGATAGAAAAAGTGCTTGCTTGCGTTTCATTTGGTTCACTATTTTGGCTAATCAATGTATAAGGAAATGGAAATTGATACACAAATGCAGCCAGTGTATCTATGGGGATATAAGTCGTTTGAGGGGGAAATGAAATCATTGATAATGAACGATTTTCTCTTATATATCGAACATCTCCTTCTACAATAAAAGGGTCATCATCTAATACGTCTATTACACCATCATTATCATTGTCTTCATGGCAATCACCAAAAGATACATTAGAAGGCTCTCTTGCATTCTCACCAAATACATTAAGAATGTTGAGAATATTTGCTGTTTTATCATTCATTTTTGTCATAAACCGATAAGATCCACCTAAACCATCTGAACGTAACATGTCGCAAGAGGATATTCCGTAAGGTTTTGCATATACAAGCGTCAAAGCTACATTTTCCCAATCTTCACCACTGTTTTGAAAAACTCGGGCAGAAAAACGCACATTAAGCGGTGTATCAATGTCTTTTACTTCAAAGTCATATAAGGGAAGCCATGCAGCATTTGGCACAAAATAGCTAAATTGAAGGCGAGTAACTTGCGTTTTTGTCGCCAAAATGCGAGCTTTGACGATGCTTTTTCTTGCATGGACATCTATACTTTGCGCAATAGAAAGTATGTTAAAGTCTTTTCCCTCCTGAATATGAATCGTATTGGGAAAAATAAGGCGAGTTAAATCTACAAAAGTATATTCATGTTCGCCTTCGATTAAGGTTGCATCAGCATTTCGAGTGATTTCTGCGCCTAAGACAAAAAGGCGAACTTTTGTTATTTGCGAATGAATGGTAAGGCTATCTTTTCGGCTGTTTTGAGAAAAAAGGCTTTGGGATAACATGAAAAAGAGAAATAATAAATTTTTCATATTGCAATTGAACCGTTTCAAGGGTCTGCGACCGCTTGAAAGGTTCTTACTATGTTTTGATAGGGTAATATTATCCTTTTTCATGTGCTTTCATTGCTTTATACAAATCTAAATCCCGCAACAAAGGGGCTATTTTCGCAGCAACTAACACCACTAAAACCGTCATTCCACCGCCAAAAATGACAGAAGGTACTAATCCCATGAGTTTTGCCATTGCGCCTGACTCAAAAGCCCCTAATTCATTGGACGAACTGATAAAAATGCTATTTACTGCGCCCACTCGCCCACGCATTTCATCGGGGGTATAAAGCTGCAAAATAGTCGTGCGAATGACAACGCTCACATTGTCGAACATGCCTGTGAGTGCCAATAAAATAAAGGACAAAACGAAATTGTGGGACAAGGCAAAACCAATTGTACACAGTCCAAATGCGCCTACACAAATCAATAAATTGCGTCCCGCATTTGTGAGGGGCGGACGAAATATCATAAAAGCGGCGGCTATTAATGCGCCGATAGCAGGTGCCATGCGCAAAAGTCCCAAACCTTTTACGCCTGTATGCAAAATATCTTCGGCAAAAATGGGCAACAAAGCGACTGCTCCTCCAAACAAAACAGCAAACATATCCATTGCCATTGCGCCCAACATGATTTGATTGGAGAAAACAAATTTTAGCCCTGCGGAGAGGCGAGTAGATAAAGATTCTCCTGTAACTTGCTGAATAGGAATGGCTTGTGCAGGAACAATTGCAAAAAATAGCAAGCCTAATAAGCCTAATATTCCCACAATCAAGTAAGTAAGAGAGGCATCTCCATACGCATATAGCCATGCGCCTAATACGGGACCGCCTACTGCGCTTGCGTGCCAAACTACGCTATTCATGGTTGCAGAGCTGCCATAATCTTCTTTCGGAACAAGTTGTGCCATAAAAGCGGACTGTGCAGGGGCAAGAAAACCTCTGGCTATTCCTGTTACAAATATGATAACAAAAATGGGCAATACGCCCACATTTTGTAGAATATCTTTTAAGTAAGTGCTTAATATCCAAAGTGCTACGGCACAAAGCAGATACAAAGAAACAGAAGAAAGAATGATTTTTTTTCGGCTAATAATATCGGCAATATGTCCACCAAAGATAGCTACTAAGACAAAAGGAATGACTTCTGCCAAACCTATTCCGCCCAAGGCAAGGCTATCTTTTGTATATTCATAGACCTGCCAAGCCACAATCGTTCCTTGCATATTGACGGCAAAAGTAAAAAATAGGCGTGCAAGAATGAAATTGCGAAAGTTGGTGATGTTAAGAACTTTGATTGCTGACATGTAAGTAATGAAGAATTAATAATGAAAAATTAAGAATTAATAATTAAAAAAGCAAATAAAATATTAGTTATCAAGTTATTAACTAATTTATTAATTTGTTTTTTCAATACTTATTACCCTTTTCCGTATAAATAATTATAATCCTTCAATACTAACTCCAAAAATTGGTAGTTGTTAAGATTCGATTTTACGCCTGTAACATCTTTAATTTTGCGGGCAAGTCTATCTATGATTTCAGGATTATTTGCCCTATTGCCAGCTTCCAAGACTTCTTGCAAAATGGCTAAGTCTTTGTCAGACAGTAATTGCACTTCGGTGAAAGTCGGTACATAGTTTTCGTCCAAATCCCGAAAAATGGTATCATCAAAATGCGTTACTAATTCTAATTTTACCACCGTTGTACCCGCTATCATGTCGCCTACCCTTTGCCCTCTTTTATTCATCGAAGTAGTGATAAATGCCAACAAGCCCCAAGTCCCCAAGGTATCTAATAGCCCAAAGACCCAGCGCAAAAAGTAATCGGTAAAAGCAGGTGCAGAACCATCTTGACGAATAACCCGCATTTTGCGCAGTTTTTTGCCAATTGTTTGCCCACCAAACGCCACTTCTGTAACGAGACTATACAAAAAGGCGGGCATTGTAATCAAAATCGTTGCGCCTGTAGAAAGTTGCGCCCCACCAAGTGCGTAGTTTATCCCAAACAAATAGCCGCCTTGTATTAGCACGTCAATGAGATAAGCGAATATCCTGTCGCCAGGCGTAGCAATAGGATATTCGAGTTCAATATTTTGAGTCGTAGGTATAGAAATTGTGCGCATGTTATAATTAAAAATGAAGAATTAAAAATTAATAAATATCTTGATAATCAAAGTATTAATACTTCTATACTAATTCAAATCTGTAGAAATTTGAGGGAAATTAAATTGGCATGGCTTTCTCATAAAAAAATAATGGCATAAAATGGTCAAATTTTACCACAAAGTTCACAAGGGATTCACAAAGAACACAAAGATTTATAGAAAAATAGGCTGTTTTGTGTTCTTTGTGCCAGCTTTTCTTTGTGAACTTTGTGTTTTTTATATGAGAATGCCATTATTAAATTAGGATTGCGTTGAATTTCATTTATTTTATTCCTTACTCATCAAACCATCTTTGATATACAAAACCCTGTCCGAAATAGCGGCAAGTGCCTCATTGTGCGTAGCAATCAGAAAAGAAACGCCCATGCTGCGAGAGAGTTCAAAAAAAAGTTGATACAAAGATTCGCTGTTTTGTGTGTCTAAATTGCCCGTAGGCTCATCGGCAAGTACCAATTTTGGCTGATTCATCAAGGCTCTTGCCACGCTCACACGCTGCTGCTCGCCACCCGAAAGCTGCGAAGGCTTGTGCGTATAACGATGTCCTAAGCCTAATCGAGTAAGCAGCTCTTTGGCACGAATTTCAGCTTCTTGTGGAGAAACGCCTGCGATAAATGCGGGCATACACACATTTTCTAAGGCGGTAAATTCAGGCAACAAATGATGAAACTGAAAAATAAAGCCCAATTTTTGGTTGCGAAAATGCGCTTGTTGTGCAGCAGAAAGATTTCTAATATTTTTGTCTTCAAACACGATTTCCCCCTTGTCTGCGGTATCTAATGTGCCTAATATCTGCAACAAAGTGCTTTTTCCTGCGCCCGAGCTGCCCACAAGTGCCACAACTTCGCCCGCAACAAGTGATACACTCACCCCTTTCAAGACTTCTATTGTTCCGTATGACTTCTGAATATTGCTTGCATTGAGCATATTTGGGAATAGCTAAAATATGAAAAAAATAACAATTTTATACAAAAAATAAGTATTGTACAAATGTATAAGTAATTTTTGAGATATGGAAATGTTCTTAGGATTTTCATGGCTTTCTCACAAAAAATAAAACCACAAAGTTCACAAAGAAAAGCCCACACAAAGAACACAAAGAAGTCTATTCTCTATAAATCTTTGTGAATTCTTTGAGAACTTTGTGGTAAAATGCAAGCCTTTTATTCAAGTATTTTTTATGACAAAGCCATTTTAGCTATTCAGATAGATTCGTAAAAATGGCAGGCAGATTTTGGCTAGAAAAATAATGAAATAGAGAAAAAACAGTTTTTCCCTGCCCATTTTACTACAAATACGGGTAGTTTATTGTTTTGATGTCATAGCTATCTACTTTATTTATACCTTTGTTTAGGGTAAGTAGTTCAATGTTTGCCAATTAAGATTATTTTTATAGTAAAAAATTATGGTTTAAAATACTTATATTCTTTTGAAATATAATGATTTGAAAATTGTAATAGATAATTTATGTTGATTTATGAATATTCGTATAACTATCAAGTATTTGTTTTTCTGTTACCTATTCGTATTTTCTGTACAAGCCCAAAATTTTGTAGGCTTTCAAGGCTCAAATTATGCGGGTGTATATGGTATAGCAAATCAGCCGGCAACGGTCGCAGATAGCAAATTAATATTTGATATAGGCGTTATAGGGCTAAGTACCACTTTATGGAACAATTATTTGGGCATGAGTGGCATTAATTTGCTCACAAAAGGCTTTAATAGTCCTTTGCAGGGGGGAAATTGGCGAGATGATTTTTTTGAGCGAAATAATAAGTTTGATAAAAAATATTATGGCTATCTCAATACAGACACGCATTTCCCGCTTTCTTTCATGGCAACGATTTCCCCTAAAATAGGCATTGGTTTTAGCTATCGAAATCGCAGTATTGCCAATGTAGATAATGTTGATGGTTTTTTGCTCTACTCTTTATACCTCAAAAATAAGTATCCCTATTTTCAAAATAAACCCATTGATGCCGATAACATGCGTATTTCCTATATGAATTACAATGAATATGCTTTCACATATGGGCAGGTGCTGTATAAAAAAGAACAACATTTTGTAAAAGCAGGTTTTACGCTCAAATTGATGCAAGGTTTTTCGGGCGGTTATATGTTTGCCGATGACCTTAAAATGATGTTTACTTCTGATACGACTATGGACGTGAGTCAAATCAATATGCGTATGGCTTCTGCACAATCAACGCCTGCGGTAAACCTGAATATTTTGCCCAATAGACACATAGATTCGCTGTTTTCTAACCCTTTTCCTACGGGTTTTGGTGGAGATTGGGGCGTTGTGTATGAGTATCGCCCCGAACATGATAAATTTTATTATGAAGCAGAAGGAAAGAGATATTATAAACGTTATCTCAATCAATACAAATTTCGGGCAGGAATCTCGGTTACAGATGTGGGTTTTGTGAGCTTTAAAGGGGCTACAACGCAAAAAATAAGTGGAACAGATGTAACTAATTTGCCCGCAGATTTTGATAGACCGAATAATGCAAATGGCTTAAATAATTTTTTTGGCAGAAATTTTCAATCTACTGATTTACACGTAGATACCACTTTTCGTATGTTGCTACCTACGGCAATCAGTGCGCAATTTGATTATCAAATCACGCCCAAATTTTATGTTTCTTCGATGGCATATTACGCACTCAAACGTCCAAATGTGGCGAATAGTGTGCATGGTATGTCTCATTTTTCGGTAACACCTCGTTATGAAAATCGGCATTTTGGGATTGCTGTTCCCATTTCTTTGGACAATAATTTCTCACCACAAATGGGATTTGCTTTACGAGGTCCGACCTTTCCTTTTGTGCCTATTCACTTTATGGTGGGTTCAAATAATCTTACAGGGGCGATTTTCAAAAGCAATGGAAAAGGTTTTGATTTTCATGTAGCGATTCATATTCCTTTTGCCTATCGTTTACGAGACAAAGATTATGATGGCGTTTTTAACAAAAAAGATGCTTGCCCCGAAACACCTGGATTTGCTCGTTTTCAGGGCTGTCTAGATACAGACGAAGATGGCGTTGCAGATAATTTAGATGAATGTCTTTTGATTCCAGGCAAAGCAAATCTAAAAGGCTGTCCCGACAAAGACAATGACAATATTCCTGACCATGCCGACAGATGTCCCGAAGAGAAAGGAAGTGTGAAAATGTTGGGTTGTCCCGATTTTGATAAAGATGGCATTGTAGATATAGATGATAATTGCCCCGAAGACAAGGGTTTAAAAGAATTTCAGGGCTGTCCAGATGCGGACAAAGATGGGGTGATAGACAAACTTGATGAGTGTCCAAATGTGCCTGGGCGGATTGCGACAAAGGGCTGTCCTGACAGCGATAGAGATGGTATTTATGATGCAAAAGACAAATGCCCTCGCAAGGCGGGTCCTGAATATACACAGGGCTGCCCAGATACTGATGGCGACAGGATTCCTGATGATGAGGATAAATGTCCAAATGAGTTTGGGGAACTTGCTGCAAAAGGTTGTCCAGATAGTGATGGTGATGGCATTACGAACAAAGCGGATAAATGTCCTATGGAAGCAGGTACTTTGGCGAACAAAGGTTGTCCTGAATTGGTGAAAGCCGAAAATGTGCCGCCTGTCAAAGAAAATGCAGACAATGAAGAACTTATCGGTAATTCTTTTGACCAAATAGAAATAGACACAGACAGAGATGGGATATTAGATGAAAATGACCCATGTCCGAATGTGTTTGGCACAAAAGAAAACAAAGGTTGTCCAGGCTTAATTACAGGAAATAACATTCCTGAAGCATATCTAAATGCGCCGATAACGCCTGAAAATGAGGAGTTTATTAAATATGCCTTTGAAGCCATTGAGTTTGAAGTAGCCAAAAGTGATTTAACCCAAGCCTGTTTGCCTTTGATGGAAGATTTGGTTTTTTACTTGCAACTCAATCCGCACATTCGCTTGCGTATCAAGGGTTTTACAGACAGTCAAGGCTCAGAAGTGGCAAATATTGTGCTGGGACAGCAGCGTGCAAAAAGTGTTCAAACCTATTTGATACAAAATGGCATTGCAGAGAATCGTTTGGAAACCGTTACCTTGGGGGAATTGCAACCGAAAGCAGATAATAATACCGCAAAAGGCAGGCAAAAAAATAGGCGTGTAGAGGCTGAAATTGTGAAGTAGTAGTTATTTTATATAAAAAATAGTACTTTTGCCCACAGATTTATACAGATGGCTACTTTAACTAGTTATACATAAATAAATGGATATTTGATTTGTTAGAAAGTATTGATTATGAGTTTCTTATCTTATCAACTTTCCACTTTAAACTTTTAACTATCCACTTAATATAAGCGTAGCCCTCTGTATATCTCTTTATTAACGTATAATTTATATCACAGGTGAGCATCATTATATTTTTAGTAACCGTCTTTTTTTCGTATTCGTTGAACGAAATTCTCCATCGGCTAACCAATAATTTTGGGGTGGCAAGCAGACAAGTAAATACAGGTGTACGTTGGGGCAGCACTTCAAAACCCACAACGGGCGGCATTGCTTTTTACATCACATTTTTGTTGGGAACAGTTATTTTGCTGTTGCTCAATCCTTCTATGCTTACGCTTTCTACGGCAAACACGTATTTAGCCTTGTTTTTGAGCGCAAGTTTAGCTTTTTTGATTGGTTTGGCAGATGATGCCTATAATACACGCCCTTTTATGAAATTCATTGGGCAAATCATTTGTGGCTTGATTTTCATCGGTTTTGGGATTCAAATTCGCTATTTTGATGTTCAGATTTTGGATTGGGGACTTACGATTTTTTGGGTGATTGCGATGATGAATAGCCTCAATATGCTCGACAATATGGACGCAGTTACCACAACTGTATCTTTGTGTATTGTGGTGATTACGCTTACAATGTCAGTTTTTGTGGGCTGTCCCCCTACTTTATACTATATTTTGGTGATTATTGCTGGCAGCTTTGTAGGCTTTTTATACCTAAATTGGCGACCTTCCAAAGTCTATATGGGCGACACAGGCAGTATGTTTGTCGGGCTTGTTTTGGCATTTGTGGGCATCAATTTCTTTTGGAATATCCGCACAGCCCCTGATAATGTGGACTTTGTACGCAAAGGACTCATTCCTTTTATGATATATCTTGTACCTATTTTGGATACTTCTTTTGTAACAGTATCAAGGCTTTCAAGAGGCGTTTCGCCATTTCAGGGCGGTAGAGACCACACAACACACAATCTCGTACATGTAGGCGTTCCCGAAAATATGGTTCCTGTGGTATTAGGACTTTTATCTTTATTTTCGGGCGGAATGGGACTTTTTGCACACAAACTCATTCCAAATTGGACTTTGTGGCATACGCTTGTTTTTACCCTGTACCCTGTGCTTGTCTTTTCTGTGTTTATTTATTTGTATAAAAAAGGTACTCGTATTGGCAAAATGAAGGAACTTGCAGCGCAAAGAGAAAAGATGCGCTTGCAAAGGTTAGCTGAACAACATGCAAGGTAAATGTAAGTAAGTCTCGGCATCTTTCATATTTATACTAAAACATGTCAGGTTTTTGAAACCTGACATGTTTTTTGTATGAAATAATATCCCACTTTTGAGTCTTACCTTAGTGTTTCTTAGTAACTTAGTGGTTAAAAATAGGAACTTAATCTATACACATTCCTTATCTATTTAAACTTCACATTCACATCTTGTGCCGCAGGCGTATTCCAAGTATCCGTTTTGCTGCGATTGTTCTGCAAAAGTCGTCCACCTGCTTTGGTGCCTGTATTTTGATAGCGAATCATGTCTGTATCTTTTGTGCCAACCGAAATAGTTTGCTTGGTTGCTCTTGCTTGATACACCCGCAAGTTGTCAAACTCCACCTTTGCTGTGCCTGTGCGGAAAGAAATCTGCGAACCTGTGGCAAGCAAAGGATAGGTATCTTTCCATGTCAGTACTTTGACATTGTCAAGCCATATTGTAATCTGCCCCGAAGCAGGTTCTAAGACGATTTTGATGTCATACCACTTGTCTTTTTCGATAGAAATAGGGGCAGAAACGCCATCTTTCAAGTCATTTGCCACAGTGCGATACACTTCTACCTTATCCTCCTTAGTGTCATTTGCCCTAAACCAGACAAAATAAGAGTTGCCTCGATTCGTTGCGGCGGCATCACTTGCAAAAAGATGAATCCCAAAACGTCTATTATCGCCCGCAGAAAGGACTTTTGCCCGAAATTGATATAGATAAGCCGTTGTGTTTTTTTGGCTAACAGGAAGCGAAATATTGCCATTGCTTACGACATCATCTGTTTGCGACAACCTGCCTTCGCCTTGCGACCAAGCACCTGTGGTAATTTTCCACTTTTCATACATCGTCCCCAAATCAAAATCCTCATACGCAAAACCCGCTTTGTCGTTGCCATGATAGGTTTTTCCATCAAAATCGGAGACATTGAAAAAGGCTTGTCTTATATCTGCGCCTATTGCGGCATCAAGCATAAAATCGTCATTTTTCACATTGCCATTTATGGGTACAGTATTTCCGCCTCCTTTGGGAGGAGCTGTTGTGCCGCCTGTTGCAGGGGGAGGGGTTGTATTTCCCCCACCACTTGGCGGCGTTGTTGCGCCACCAAATTTCACCTTAGCTGCTTCAAGTGTTTCTTCTGAAAACTTCCCGTTTTTATCCAAAATAATAGAAAATACACGTCCTGCATCATCATTTCCTACACTTTCTTTGCGAAAATCATCACTTGTTGCTGCCCCAACCGTTATGTCTATGCTGCTGCTACGTGTGCGATACACCCGTATTTCGTCAAATTCTGCGACTGTGCCACCCGAGCGCAAAGAAATGGCTTTTCCACTTGTCAAAGGAGAGGGGTCAGTCCATGAAACCACTAATTTTTCGTTGAAAAAAACGTCTATTTTGCCTGTGGACGGATTGTAAAAGACTTTTCCATCATACGCTTTGTTTTCAGGGAAATCTATTTTCACCTCTGTTTTTTTCTCAAATTTATCTTCTGCATTTACCTTATAAATTTCGATTTTATCCTCGCCATCTGTGTCTCTTACCCAAATAAAATAAGATTGTCCTCGATTCTCTTTTTCAGGATTTTCGCAGAAAAAATGGAAGCCAGAACGTTTACTTTTCCCTGCACCTGTCATTCTTGCTCGCCATTGATACAGAAAAGCGGTTTGATTGTCTTGATTGATGAATGTGTAAGCATTTGTATTTGTGGCATTTACATCTTTTTGATAATATCTACCATCTTTCACTTCCCAAGTTCCGCCTTTTGTTTTCCATTCGGCAGATAGGTAGTGAAAATTGTCAAAATAAAAGCCATTCGTGGCATTTGCACGCCATTGTTTGCCACTTTTTTCACAAATAAGGTAGAATCTTTGGGCGACTCCTTTTCCGCTTCTATCTGTATCTTCAAAAGAAATATTCATTTTCCCTGTCAAAGTTGCCGGCAAAATGGCTTTGGAAATAGGCGAAGTTGTGCCATATACAAGCGGAACAGCAAATGCGCCCACCGATGCAGGCGGAGGGGTTGTATTGCCCCCACTTGTGCCACTGCTTGAACCTGCCCCCGAACTTCCGCCACTATTTGAACCTCCGCCAGCAGTGCCACCCGAAGCACTGCCACCGCCTGTATTTGTATTAGGTGCAGGCACATTGATATCCACGCCCGCATCAGTCCCCTTTTGCCCTGTACTTGCCCATTCTGCCGACCAACCCTTCATTTGTGTTTTGGAGTCAGATTTAAAGTAGATACTAAGGGCATTGCTTGATGAAGTAAAGACTTGTTTTTCAGTATATTTACCTGATAGTTTTGCTAATAACTTGCCATCAGTATCGCCATCATAGATGAACAAATAGTCTTTGTCTTGCTCGGTTTCTAAATAGTTGAGGGTAAGTTTTACTTTTTCGCCATTTTTAGGCACGATTCGGTATACATATTCTTCGGTTGAAAGATAAATACCCTCATTTCCGCCAGAATCATACATTTTTCCTTCTGTCAAAGTAGTATTATACGTTTGCACACTACCCGTATGACTCACGCCAGGCAAGGTAAAATTGTTGGATTCCACCGCCGAAGTATCGCCATCTACCAAAGCCGCAACCCGCCATGTATATTTTTTGCCCGAAGTAAGCCCCGAAAGCTCCAATTCCTTATTACTTGTGGCTCTCAACTTCCATTTTTCCTCTAAGGCATGTTTGTAATACACCAAATATTTGTCCGCACCTTGTGCATGTTCCCATTTCAACGTTGCGCCAAAAGGATTGATATTTGCTGCCGTAATATTCTCTACTGCTGTTGCTTTATCGCCACCAGGTGCGCCGCCTTGTCCGCCCGAATATTTTAGCACAAAGCCTTTTTTCGTTTCTTGACAGTCAGAAATAAATTCCATATAGACAAAACTCCCTTTCACAACAATTTTTTGGGGAGGTGTTGCGCCCGAATAACGCCCGATTTTCTGCCCATCAGGATTTTTTCCGACAAAAATATCTAAATAATCATACGGCTTTTCTTGCGTTCCTTCCAAATCAAACTCTGTAAAATCCAACGTAACAGCACTTGCCCCTGGCGATTGAATGATATAGGCGATTCGTTTTTGATTCCCATAATTATTGTCTTTTCCCCCATCATCTGTAATTTCTCCCGATGTCGTAGTAAAAACCTTTTTATCTTCAGGAATTTCGCCATTTACCAAACGGAAAAACCTATCCCAATCCCAATATTTACCAGGGTCCACGTGGTCATTTTCTGGAAAATGTTGATGTCCTTTGATTTTTCGGCAGGTATTTCCTTGATGATTTTTGCCCGCAGTTGCTTTTCCTGTGTACATTTTTAGCGGGTCAATGTTGTTTCTTTGGCAAATATCTTTGACCAAATTAGCAGATGCTTTGTACATTTCATTGGTGTACCAAGCATCACCATCTTCTACAAAGCCTTCATGTTCAAGCCCTATTGACCCTGCATTATCGGCACGTACATGGTAGCCTTTGTCTTTTTCTGATACCATTTGGGTAATTTGCCCATCAAAGGCACGAATAATATAATGTGCAGAAACCCTTGCCGCAGGATTGCGAAACCACGAAATAGCACTTGCATACGAGCCTTGAATCGTATGAATTGTAACATACTGCACAGGCACGCCACCTCGCCCATTGC
>JAAFHL010000082.1 GCA_013298365.1 Bacteroidota bacterium
CTATATGCTTCTAAATCTGCTTGATTGTCAATTTGGTACGCAGCTAATTCTGCGAGGAGTTGTGCAATTATTTCTTTCATTTGAAAAACGTGTGTATTAAAATGCAAAGATAAGGGAAAAATTGTAAATAAATATGAAAGGAGCGGATAAAAATAAAAGCCGCAGGCAAAATGCCCACAGCTTTTATTGCTAAAAAAAGTATCTTCTTATCAAATTACGGGCAAGCTGCACCTAAATCCATCAAGGTTTTATCCGTTGGGGCAAAAACAAGTCCTTTTGTGATATAAGGTTTTGCCAATTCACAATTAAAAACGCCTTCTTGTTTTTCGGGATTGCCTTTCCAATATGCCATATACAAGCAAGCTCTTGCGCCATAGTCTTTTTCATACGTCTCCAATTTCTCCTTTTTTGCCAAAGCCTCTAACAATTTATCATACGCCTTCGCAGGTGCGCCATATTTATTTTCTTTGTTGTCTCTAAGGGTTTTAGCCAACCAATAATAGGCAGAAACTGCATAAAATCCTTCGTTCATTTCGGGCATTTGTTTGAAAGTAGCTTCTGCATTTGCATAGTCATTTGCATTGTAATATGCCAAACCCATCATATAATAATCTCTGCCATTGTCAATTTTGATGTGTTTTTTCTTGCGCTCAATCATCAATTTGCGATATTTTGCTTCGTCTGTTGCATATTTTACTTTGTTTACCACAGAAGTGTCTCTTGTTCTTTGCGCTGCCAAACTATCTACGACCATGTTCATCAAACGCCATTGTGTAGAATCTTTGTCCATTGCCTTTTCAAAATTGCTGACCGCCGTAGGAATGTCTTTCAACGCAAAGTGCATTTTGCCCATATACATATAGTCGTCCATCAACACATATTCGGGTTTGATAGACTTGAAATATTCTGCCATATACTCCAAACCTTTGGCAGGTTTGCCAATGTCTTGATGACAATAGCCCAACAAACGCAACATGACATTTGTCGTTGTGTCTTTGCGGGTTGCTTCGAGCATGTCAATGGCTTTTGTATATTCTTTGGTCAAATACAAGAAAGACGCATAACGCACTTGCGCACGATAGTCTTTTTTCTGCAAAGCCACATATTTTTCGTAGTCATTGGCAGCATCTACCCATTTATCATAACGAAAATACAACTCTGCTCTGTCTCTATATGCAGGCGAAAAATTAGGGTCAAGTTTGATGGTTTGACTATAATACTCAATGCCTTGCTTATAAGATTCCTTCATTTCTTCGGAAAGTTTTGTCTTTTTCTCCTCATTTTCTTCCTTATCACGTTTCTTTTGAAGTTGCTCTGCTTGTGCAATTTCCAACTGCCCCAAACGATAATAGCCTTCTACAAAGGTAGGATTTAAGGCAATTGCTTGTTTATATTGCGTAATTGCAAGCTGTTTTACGCCACCACTTTTGTAATAGTCGCCCAAGCAGATATAAGACTTAGGATTTTTGGGTTCTTTGGTTTGCGCCCGAGTAAAAACCACCTCTGCATCGCTATACTTGCTTCTGCCAGCTTCCAAATACGCATACCCCAAAGCTATATCTACATTTACATCATAGACTTTGCTGTTGTATTCTTTTGCTTTTTCGTACTCAATTTGCGCATCTTCCTTTTTGCCATCATGTTGCAAAACACGTCCCAAACCAATGTGGTTGTAAGGATATTTTGCTTTTACCTTGATACCTGCTTTGAAATCTTCTTTGGCAGAAGTCCATTCCTCCAAACCAATTTTGGCAACCCCATTCCAATAATACAATTCTGGATTGGTAGCATCAGCCGTAATCAACTTGGTGATTGCGATTTTCGCATCTTTGTAATCTTCCCCGTCAATCATGGCTATCGCCTGTGGTAGTGTCTGGGCATGTACAGCAAAAGGCAACATAAAAGTTGCTAAGGCTGTCATAAAAAAATGTGTTCTTGACATATAGTTGTGTAATATTAGCTTATTGGTTTGCAGATTTTTCGCAGATGATATAAACCATTACGTAAAAAATATTTTATATATTGAATGAAGTGAAAATCTTTTATCAAACGTGATAGAAAGAGCTTATTTAGATACAAAACAGCCACAAAATTACAAAGTTTTTATGGTTTCGTCTCCACTTATATTTCTCACTTTTATTCTCAATGGTTTTTTGTGGCTAATTATTTTGCCGTCCCAAAAGTTTTTTGATTTTACGCCGTTTGTAATCACATAGCCGAGTTTGTCAATTTTTATTTCGGTGCTGCTGTGCCACTGTCCTTCGCTGTTTTCGCAGTCAAGGGCGATGAGTTCGATGAGTTCTAAACCTTCTTCGCTGATGTTGATTGGGTTAAAACTTTTGCCTTTGGCAAGAGATTGCAAATTCCCTTTTTGGTTAAATTCATTGATTTTATGAATAAGTCGGTCGCTGGTAAATTGCGTAATTTCTATTTCGTAGCCTTGTGTACTTTGTGCATTCTTTGTGTCCTTCGTGGTTAAACCATCTTCACCACTAAGTTCACTAAGATTTTCACTAAGGACGCTAAGATTAAACGTGATAATATCCTCAAATACAACTTCATGCAATAGATTTTTGAGGTCTCTCAACTCCACTTCTATCTCGGTTGCATTGTTGTCTTTGATGAATTTTTCCAAGGCTTTTGGGTCATCTATATCTATGTAATAAACGATTATCTTTTTTGCATGGACTTCCAAGTTTTGCAATTCTTGGTTGATGATGGTATTCATCGCAGGAATATCTAAGACCTTTTCTTGCGTATTGAGCAGGTTTGGCACATATACAGGAATTGTTCCTTCTTTGCTATGCACAATCGCCCCAAACCAAAACTTACTCATGCCTTCTATGCCTTGCAACAAGCCCGGTATCAGCGTTTTGAGCTTGTCCATGGTTTGCTGTGGATTGCGAAATAGGCTAACCCCATCTTTTATTTCCAAAATTTGAAAATGCGCTTTCGCTTCTTTTAGTCTATCTCTTACCGTTTGTATGCTGTTTATGCCTATATCTACATGGATAAATTTGCGCCCTAAATCATTTGCCACTTTTGCCGTTACGCCACTGCCCCCAAAAAAATCGGCTACTACCATGCCTCTATCGCTGCTTGCTTTGATGATGCGTTGTAACAAGGCTTCTGGTTTTTGGGTAGAATAATCTACTTTTTCTTTTGAATTGCTATTGAGAAAATCTAAATCCCACCAATCTTTAGGCAAAGCTCCTCCTGTAAAATACTGACGATATGTCCAATCAGGATATTTTAATTCATGTTCTGGCGTTAAATCTCCTTGACTATGGATTGAACTGGCACTACCGCCTTTTCCCCTAATCATATATTTACCGTTTTCATCTTCATATTTGAAACGTTTTTCATAATCATCATTATATTCTTCTAATACTTCAAGTGCATTGAAAATCCATTTTTCACTTTTGTTATAGACAAAAATATTATCGTGTTTTCTATTCCAATTATTTTTAGATTTTTGCATAGAAGAATAGCACCATATTACTTCATTCAGAAAATTATCTTCTCCAAAAACTTCGTCCATCAAAATTTTTACATAATGTGAAATATGCCAATCCAAATGTAAATAGATACTAGCGTTATCACTCATCACACTTTTGATAGCCATGAGATTTTCATACATCCAGTTGAGATAATCCTCTTTTTTCCAAATATCGCCATACATTTTTTCCTCAAAGGCTTTCATTTCGTCCAAGTCCATTTCTTGTTCGGCGGCGGCTATTTTTTCTGCTAATTTGGGATTTTTTCTTAGATAAACCTTTTTGGCATAATCTGCGCCACTTGCAAAAGGCGGGTCAATATAGACCAAATCCACTTTTATGCCTTGTTCTTTGAGGTATGCACAAGCAGCGATACACTCGCCCCGAATGACCAAATTATCGGGTACTGAGCCTGTCGAAGTATCACCTACTGTTTCCAATGCCTCTACCTCGTAGTAAGGCATACCTCTTTTGATGCGGTCATACACCTTGTTGTTTTCACGATAGCGCAAGACCCTTTGTGTGCGGGTGATGTTGTCTAATATCGCTTGTCCTTCGACAGTATTAGGAAAATATGGAATGTATTTTATGGGCATATTTTAGTCGTTAAAAAACTGGTTAATTTTGTTGTTCAATTTTGTGAGATTGGCTGCCATGTTTTTGCTATCTTCCAGATATAGGAAGTCAAAACGTTGATAACCAAATTGTTCTTGATTAAGTTGTAAAAAATCGGTTTCTATATATTTTTTCTTTCTTTGAAAAACTTTGTCTTCTGCATACAAAGCACCTTTTGTTTCTATAAGCAGCACTTTGTGAATGTTGTTTTTATCATTTCTTTTGATGAGTAAAAAATCGGTGGTGTATTTGCCAATATTTTTCCAATATTTGCCTTCTTTGGCAAAACAATTAATGACAAATTCCGTCAAGCCTCTTTCACCATTGTAGTAAATTTCTAAGGCTTTTTCTTTAAAATCGGATAATTGTAACGTTTTTTGCAAGGTTTCCATTTCAAAACCACTGCTTCCACTTCCGCCAAAATTGTAGGGCAAATAATGGAAAGTATTATTTTTAGCTTTTACAGGCAAAGCGTAATCTTTTTCGGATTTAAAGGCTTCCCAATCTTTCATCATATCGCCCATTCCCATATCGTCCAATGCCTTCTTTTTTTCGTCATATTCCAGTTTCAACTTTACCAAATCAATATTCACATTTCCATTGCTTTTATCTAATTCAAGGATTTTATGCGTTTCAGCTTCGTTTGGATAAAGTCTATGGTTTTTTTCTGCCGCTGTCAGTTTAGCCGCAATCAGCAATTCCGCTTCTTTGGGAATAACTTCTGTATCCGTTTGCAAATCTCTTTTGATACTAAACGCAACCCGAATCTTCGATTGTATCAAATCTAAGTCATACAACTCATTGAAAAAACGCTGTCCCTCTTTTTCAAAAGAAATGCTATCAAAAATCTCATTCAGTTCTGGGTCATATTCATGCAACTGCACTGCCGTAATCAAGCCAAAACTTTCTCTTGAAATCTGAAAAATCCATTGCTTGTAATTGGCAAAGTGTATGCCTGTTTCATGGATAATGTCAATCGTTCCCGTATCTATGTTGGCAATTTCACTTGTACTTATCAAAGCAGAAGCCTTGTAGTCTGCTAACTTTTTAATAAGGGCTTTTAACTTGGCTTTTGTGTTTGTAGTTTCTTCTTCGTCAATGCTTTGATAGGTAACTTTCATTTGATAAAATTCCACTATGGGCAGTTGCAAATATTCCATACGGCTGTGGCGTTCTATGGTTTCGGTTTTGCCAGCACGTTTTATATTGTTCAGTTCGTCAATACTGCTATTTTGTTCTTGTTTTAGCTGTTTGTTCAGCGTGTCTGCATTGTCTTTATTGAGCCAAATCAAAGCTGTTTCTTCTTTGCCTTTATCTACTTGTCGCAAACATCTGCACGCCGTTTGCAGCACCATATTTTGTGGGCTGTCGCCTTTTTGAGAAAGAATTACCCCCGTTAAACTTGGGCAGTCCCAACCTTCTTTTCCTACTTGTACCAAAAGAATGTAACGTTTTTTGGAAATAGCCAAATCCAAAGAACGAAATTCCAACTCATTTTCTTTTGGCAAGGTGTGTTGTTTATTTCCGCCATGAAATTTCAATATTTCCGCAGGATTTATTTTTAAAGTGCTTATAAGGAAAGGATAAACTTCTTTTTCCAACACCTCGATATTGCTGCAATAGATGGCTATTTTGGCGATTGCCCCATTTTTATACACTTTATTTTTATATAAGGCATCAAAATTTTCAATCCCTTTTCTTATAATTCCAAAACGGTCAAGTCCTTCGCCTTTTTGGATAGTAGGCGTTTTCAGGAATTTTTTGACGGCGGTAACTAAGGGGTAATAATAAACCGTATTCGTAATCTGCGAAAACTTAAAAGCGTAATTACCCGCCTTTATCGTTTCAGCCCCTTGCAAATACGGGGTTCCCGAAAAACCCAAAACGCTTGTAATATTCCCTTTACTGTGCCAATAATTTACGGCTTGTCGCAGTTTTATGTCGTCTGTCGCAGCGTGATGAACCTCATCTATTAAAATGGTCAAATTTGGGATTTGTCCGAACAATCTTTTCAAATCATTGCTTGTGTCTTTTTCTGTTTCTGCCAATTCTAACTCCGTTTGCGCATTGAATTTGAAACTTTCTAATATCACTTTTTCTGCATTTACCACAAATATCTGTCCGAATGGATTCGGCAAACAAGCATTTACTTTTTGCGCATTCGGGTTTCTTGCTTTGTTGCTTTTTTTTGCAGATTTTTGTTCATCTAACACATCAAATTTCAGCATTTTTTTGAGATTTGATGCGTAAGGTTCAGGAATAACCCAAGTAGGGTCAAAGTTGAAAATGTTTTTTAGACTTGGAACAATCGAAGATTTGAGTCCCGAAGGAATAAGCACTAAGAAATTATGCGCAAATGCTTTGTTTTCAGGTTCTTTTTCTGCAAAATACAAATCCAAATACATAAAAGCAGCCATCAGAAACGTTTTACCTGCACCCATAGGCAAACTCATGAGGTAGTCGGCGTAGTTTACCTTATAGAAGATACTTTTTATAATGTTCTCATAATCCAAATTTGTGGGATTATTTACGATTTCATTTTCTAATCCTTGTATTTTTTGTTGTTTTGCAAAATCATATAAGGCATAAGCAGAACTATTTGATGCCAAATATTCTCTTGCATGTTGATTGATATTGAGCTTAGACAAGTCGGTTTCTTGGGTAAAAAAGCCATCCGAAAAAAGTTGCCAAAGGGGTTTGTTCTGTCCTTCTATTTTCAAAAACAAATATGTCTCTATTGCTTCAACTTGCGTATCACGTAACTGCCCTTTGTTACGGATATAATGTATCAAATCCCCCATAGCACAATCGCCAGACAGCAGCCATTGGTTTTTCTTTTCTTGTATGATAGAATATAGCATTATTATTTTGGATATAAAAGATTACATTTTATCACAAAGTACACAAAGGATTCACAAAGTACACAAAGATGTATCAAATAATAGTGAACTTTGTGTTGCCTTTTCTTGGTGAACTTTATGGTTTTATTTTCAGCTTACAATTACTCTGTGGGCAACATTATCGTTCTTGATACCACAAAATAAGGCACCATGCCCGCTTTCAAAATTACCCTTTGTCCTGTGCCGCCATTTGCCAAAAACGTAATAAAGCCCGTTCCTAACTTGAAACCTGGTTCACGATTGACGGCATACATATAACGTTGCAAAGGATAGCAATTCATTTTGACCGCAGATTGATGTGGCGGATATTGCTTGTCGGGGAGTTTGCAGTTAGGCGTAGCTTGCAAATAAAGGGTTCTTATGTTTTTGAGAAAATCCACAGACCTATCGTCGTCTTTGTCGCTTATCCAATTTATCCCAACAATGCCCACAGCATTTGGCGTTTTTTGTACATATTCCAACACATTTGGGTTGCTTTTGGCAGAAAAACCTTTGGAAGTTACTTTTTCGCCCATCAAAATGCTGTCTCGAATGTGCTGTACTGTACTCGATTTTTCATGGTCAAACACCAATAAAATATCGCCCAAGGTAGAAGCAGGATTGATTTGTTTCCAGTTAGTGATTTTACCTGTAAAAATGTCTTTTGCTTGCTGAAAAGTGAGAACAGAATCGGTATTTGCCGCATTTACCACCATCGCAATGGCATCTTGCGCCAAAGGTTTGAGCATAATTTTGGTATTTTGACGGGTAATATATTCCGTTTCCTCTGCCGTCAAGCCCCTGCTTGTGATGGCAAAACGAAAAGAATCGGAAGACATCATTCTGCGAATGGCATCTTCGCCAGGCATGTACAAGGCATTTATTTTGGTTTCGGGATATAAATGGTGAAAAACAGCTATCTCCTCCTCCATAATGAGTTTAAATGTCTCATCTACGGTGATATAAATTTCGCCTACGGTGGCAGATTCAGGCTTTTTACCTGTCTTTGATGCATTGTTACAAGCTGTAAAGAAATAGAGACAAACAAATAGGCATAAAAAACCTATTCTATATTTTATTTTTATCATATCTTTGCTATATTTCTGCAAAGATACAGCGAAAATCGTTTTTCCATAAAAAAATCTATGTTTTATTAATGGCTTTCTCATAAAAAAATACTTTAATAAAAATGGCTAATTTTACCACAAAGTTCACAAAGGGTTCACAAAGAACACAAAAATGGATAGAAAAATAGACTACTTTGTGTTCTTTGTGTTAGTTTTTCTTTGTGAACTTTGTGGTAAAAGTTTTTATGAGAAAGCCATGATGTTTTATTGCTGTTTCGACTTCGCTCAATAACTCATAATATGCAAACATTTGAGGCACAACTCATCAAAGACACAAAACCTAACGTTTATACACGTATTTTTATGCCTTTTTCGGTGCTGGAAATTTGGGGTGTAAAAGTGAGCCTACCTGTTTTTGTTACCTTAGATGGTATTTCCTTTGAAAGTACCTTAGTGCCTGCGGGCAATGGTCGTCATTCCTTGATAGTGAGTGGCGTTATGCAAAAGAAAATCGGCAAGGAAGCAGGCGACATGGTGGCAGTTACAGTAGAAAAGGGCGAAATGCCCTTAAAAAATGTCATTCCCGAAGACTTGGATAATGCGCTTGAAAACAATCTTTTAGCCAAAACTTTTTTCTTTGAAAAACTGCCCCGCAGCCGACAAAAAGCCTTACTTCGCTATCTTTTTGAGTCAAAAACAGTAGAAACTCGCCTAAATAGGCTCGAAAAAATATGCACAAAAATGGCGGAATTGGAGCGAAATGGCGCAAAAAAAGGAGCTTCTATGTGGTATGATGCGTGAGTTTATTTGGCTTTTTGCACCAAAAATCAGCAAAATAACACGAATCCACAAAATGTTTGGCTGCTGTGGATATTTTGGTTAATTTTGTGGTTAAATTAGAATATTTACTTTATAAAATATGTTCAAATTAGGTATTAAGAATTTTAGAGGTTTTTTAGACAATGAATTCGCTTTTTCTCGTGTCAATATTTTGATAGGCGAAAACAGTGCAGGCAAAAGTAGCCTTTTAAAGTTTTTATTGGCATTGAAACAAAGTCTTCGAGTGCCTAATAGCAGAGATTATAATCTTACGCTTGCGGGTGAAGAAGTGGATTTGGGCAATTATGAAGAAGTGATTTATAACCATGAAGTTGAGCGGAATTTGAGTTTTTCGTTTGAGGTGGGGAACAGTTTTGAAGATTTTTTTTTAGAGTATTTTTTACAATCTAATGAAATATCTAATATATTAAAGAACTATTTTGAGGAAGCTAAAAAAGAAGGAATGGGAAAAACGGTGATAAAAATAGACATGGATAATGAATTGAATAAAAAAATTACTATTGAGAATCCACTTATTGGATTAATGGAAATTATACCAAACTCTAATAAAAATGTCCATATTATAGAAGGTAATAAAACTACCTGTAATATTCGTTTTGAGAACTATTCAAATAATAGCCCTATTTATGTTGAAAATATCGAATATGAACAGAGTGGATTTTTTATGATAATTAACCACAAAAAAATAAAAGAAAAGTTATCTGAAGATGACTTTAATGATTTAGTTTTTTTACTTTCTTTTTTTATATGGGCAATGGTTTATTTCTACGCTCAATTTTTGAGTGTCCAATATTTAAATAACCCTGATTTTGAAGCTGCAAAAAGACTTTATTTTAAAAGAGATAAAAAAATGAATGGCTCTGTCAAAAATATAGAAGAATTAATATATTTATTAGGTGGTGATGGTTTTTTGCAAGGAAATGAATTAGACATTTTTTTTCAAGATTATATTTCAAAAGTACAAGCATTTGGAATAGCTGATAATCTTTATTTAAAAAAAATAGACTCTATCAGAGAGTTAAGAGTTGTAGTAAATGGCATAGATAGCAATATTACAGATGTAGGTTTTGGCGTTTCTTTGCAGTTGCCTATTATTGCACAGGCTATGTTGGCAGAAAAAAGTGAAATGAAAGTAGAAGGACAAAACATGAAAAAAGGAAAACTTCTCTTAATCGAGCAACCCGAAATACACCTTCACCCCAGCCTACAAGCCAAATTCATGGATTCTTTGCTGCAAATCGGCGACAATAATATGTATTTCATTGAAACACATAGCGAGCATATTGTCAGAAAGTTGCAAGTGTTGGTAAAAGAAGGTAAATATGGTTTGAAGCCCGAAGATGTGTGTATTCATTATTTTCGCAAAGAAAATGGGCATATTGTTACAACTTTGCATACGATTGACCAAGCAACAGGAAAATTAAGCCCTAAATTTCCGTCAGGTTTTTATGATGTTTCTACCAATTTAGCCTACGAATTAATTAGTTGAAAGTGGAAAGTTGAGAGTTGAAAATTATTCATAATCAGTTATTTATATTTTTATAACGTATTGCTAAATATGGAAATCCTATTGTATGAAGATGTTTTTGAAAAATTGCTGGCTATTTCTACGGAAAAAACGGACAAAAAAATAATTGCGGACATTCTCCGAAATGAAAATTCGTATATTCTTTATTCAAAAAAATACTTTGATTTTATTCAAGCAAAAATAGAAGATGATGACTTGTTTTTGCAGATTTGTAAAGGTATTATAGATGATAATGGCAAAAAAATAGAAAGTAATCCTTCGGCTACTTCTTTTGATGAAGAATATGCTCATTTGTATGCAAAAAGTGGGAATGTGGTTTTGCCAATAGCGTATAATGTAAATCCAGAAACGCCTAAAATTGCCATTATTTCGCAGCGACAAAAGCCTAATTATCATTGGTTTGCCACACAATTAGCGGCTTTGCATCACAACCCAATAAGTTTAAATTGCTTTGATTTTGAAAATGATACCCAAATTCAGGCATTTTTTGAGACTTTTTTTTCAATTCCTAAACAGATAGCATATATCAATATTTTTGATAGAGAAACAACAGAGATTTCTCATAATCGCTTTGACACAATTAAAAATCGAATAAAAGTACATTATTATACCTTGCAACAAAGAGACTATTTGGGCATAACAGATTATTTTACGCAAAAACTACTCTTGTTCAAAACACGCAAAAAAGAACTTACACATGGGCGCAGAATTATTTTTGAGAACTTTGTACTCATTTCTGATAATGCCTTTAATAATTTGAATATAGGAGAAGACTGGAATATATACATTGAATACAATCCACCTCATGCGAGAAATTGGCTTTCACTAAAATCTCATTATCAAAGAGTTTCATTATGAATACAATAGACAAATACCTCATAAAACGCTTTTTTGCTTCCTTTTTCTTCATGCTGATGGCTGTTTTGGTCATTGTGTGGGTGGTGGATATGGTGGAAAAGTTGGAGGATTTTATGAATAAAAAACCTGGCTTGTATGAAACCATTTTTGACTACTATGTGAACTTATTGCTCTATTATGGCAATATGTTTGCGCCGATATGTGTGTTTTTGGCGGTCATTTTTTTTACTTCGCAGATGGCACAAAGAACAGAATTAGTGTGTTTGTTGAGTGGGGGCGTGAGTTTTTATCGGGTATTTTTGCCCTATATTTTTGTGTCTGTGATATTAGCAGGAGCTTCTTTTGTGCTAAAAGGATATATCGTACCACGAGCCACAAGCGAAAGGTTGGATTTTGAATATAAATTCACCAATAAACGAAAAGTTTCTCGAGACCGAGACATTCATAAAAAAGTGGCGGCAGATAAAAAGACGTTTACGGATACTTACGTCTATATGACCTATTTTGACCACAAAAGAAAAGAGGCTTTTGGTTTTACCATGGAAAAAATGCAACGAGGCGCAATGATAGGCAAATTGAAGGCGGAAAGGGCTGTTTGGACCGATTCTTTGGAAAAATGGGAATTGAAAGATGTTACGATTCGCACGCTAAATGGCGAAAAAGAAAACATTCAAAAAGTAGCCAAAATAGACACCACGTTTAACCTAAAACCTGGCGATATTTTCATTATCGAACAAAAATCGGAAACGATGAATAATGCCGAATTGAACGATTATATTGTGTTGGAAGAAATGCGAGGTTCGGAAATTTTAGAGGATTTGTATATCGAAAAAAACCGCCGCTATGCCGACCCCATTGCCTTGATTATTTTGACCATTATTGGCTATGCCATGTCCACTCGCAAATCTCGTGGCGGAACTGCCCTGCAAATTGGTTTGGGCGTAGTGATAAGCGTGGTATATATTGCGATGCTTTTGTTGGGAACACTCTTTATCAGTGATGTATTTCCTGCCTGGCTTGCTGTGTGGCTGCCAAATATCATATTTTTTCCTTTTTCGCTATTATTGATGCGTTTAGCTCCCAAATAGTATCAACCTTTTATCAATCTTTCACATTTATAACTTACCACATTATGATGAAAAAATTATTTTTATTTAGTTACCTTATTGGTATCCTATTGAGTTTGATAGCACAAAAAGGGATTTCCTATAACATGGTAGATGGAAAAGCAAATGTCTTTTCTTTTAACATAATAGGCTTAGATACGAGCCGTTTAATGCCTTTTTTTCCTGCAAAATTTGAGTGTTTTTGGGAATTTGGCGATGGTCAATATGCCATCGCACACAGCACAAGTACATCGCCTGCTCTGGAAACAATTACACATACTTATCCCAAAGAGGAAAAAGAATATCAAATTCGTGCCTATATTAGAAGCATAAATGCAGCACATACAACTGCGCAAACTGTATATGACACCCTTATTTTTGTGCCAAGAGGCTTTGACGAAGGGCAGCCGCTTGCGAAACTTCCTGCACAAACACCTAATATAGAAGTAGTTACAACTTCTGAGTTGAGCATTATGCCCAATGAAAAGATGTTGGTTGCGGTGAATTATCATGCCCCAACTTTATTAAAAAAAGGCTGTATTATTGTTGGCTACGGCGACAAATCTACAATGTTAGAAAAAACGCATCAAAGATTAATCGTTCTGGGCAATCGCCCTGTTGCAGAAACGAAGGAACTTGTAAACGTGCGGATAGATTTGCTATCAGAATCTAATAAGGCTTTGATAAAGTCAGAGATTCAAAAAAAGTATAATAATTTGATTATGTGGCGTTTTGATGAGATTAGTCCAGATTCTATTGGACATCTTTACCTTACCTTGTCAGCACTTATACAAAGTGTGGATAGTTTGGATAAAGATAAAAATGTGAAATTAGCCCCAACACTCACCGTTTTGATACTTGCCGAAAATCATGCACCCATTATCAAAAAATCGGCACAGATTCCGATTGTATCATCTCATCTTCCTTACGATTTAAGGGTTTTGTCGCCTCGTAGAATATCTTCTTATAGCTTTGAAAAGGAAGGAATTGAGGTGGAAATCACCTTTGACAATAGCAGAGACAGTGCTGGGAAGAATATTAGCATAGAAATACCTTATACTTATTCCGAAAAAACGAGAATTGAAATATTGGAAAGTAGTCTATGCCAAAATGGAGAATGTGTGAAATGGAAATTTACGGATAAAGGGTTACAATTTTATGTTGAAAATCCTTTGGCTTTTTATCACGAAAAAAACAAGGAAAACATTCCTGCAAAGGATTTTATCCGTTTTAAAATATATTCCGAAACCGCAAAAGGGGGAGTTTTGCGAGAAGATATTCGCCTACAAGCAAATATAAAATGGGGAACAGAAAAAGGTATGGCAACCCATGTTCAAAAAGTGTTTTTGAGAGATGCAAGATGGGGCTTTCGTACAGGCGTTAATTCGATTTGGTTTATCAATAAAAAAGAAGCTCCTTTCCAATTATTGATACCCGAATTTTCCAAAGAGACATTCGGAAAAGGCGTGGCTCTCGTGGCTAAACAA
>JAAFHL010000083.1 GCA_013298365.1 Bacteroidota bacterium
TTATTTTTTATTTTTGGGACTGTCAATGTCCTACTTGCACAATCGCAGGCGGTTTTAGATTTAGAAGATAGAGTGTATGCCTTAAATAATACTTTTAAATATGACTCGTCTCAAATAGAAATTCACAAATTATTGCAAAAAAAAGATATTTCAAATGAAGATAAATATTATGCTTATCTCTATCTGTCCTATACCTATAAACGATTATTTGACTATGAATCAACGCTTTCTAACTTAGACAAAGCCCTTTCGCATGGACTACTTACGCCTCGCAAAGACTACTTTATGGCAAATATTCATTGCGAGAAAGCCTTAGCTCTTTTTGACACACATCGCTACTATGAGGCTGATAGTTTGATGCAGCTTTTGGCAAAAAATAACTATCAGCATTTGAATGAGGAGTATCAATCCAAAATCATTATGCAAGCCGCTTACTTATTGTATTTGGAAAAAAAATATACACAAGCTGAACAGAAATACGATATTGCTTTGAGTTTAATGCAAAAGGCAAGCCCTTGTGATTTGCCCATGATTTATGGCAAAAAGATAGAATTATATGGAAAAATGCAGCAAAAAAGCGATTTAATAAACGCTTACAAACTTTCTCTTGCCTGTGCCGACTCCTGTCATATCGTAAAATATGCCATTTATACCAAAGAAATGTACCTCAATGTATTGAAAGAGCAGGCAGCATATCGGGACGCATTGCTTGTAAAAGAGGAATTAGACGGTTTAAATGATGTTTATAATAAAAAAGAACATCTTGATAGATTGGCAGCATTGGACAAACAATATCAATATACCTTACAAGATTACAAACTTCAGGCGCAAGCAAGACAGATGGTATTTTTGGACGGAATTATTTTTATTTTATTAGGAGTAGTATTTTTGGGTTTATATTTTTATGTAACTTTGAAAAGGCAAAAAGAGTCTATCACACAACAAAATAAAGTAAGTGAACAATTGATTTATATTCTTTCGCATGATATAAAAGAGCCACTGTTAGGGGTGCGTTTGCTGCTCAAAAAGCTGAAACACAATGATATTTATCTAACGCAAGCTTCTCAAAGTTTGGAAGACCAAATTGCATCTGTAAATGGTATCTTGAGCAATTTATTGCAATTCAAAAGGGCTGACAGTCAAAAAGAAAATACGAATACGTCAAGTAAAGAAATAGCGGAAATTTTTCAAGATGCAAAAAGCGAATTGACAGCGAAGTTGAAGCAAAAAAACCTACATTTAGACATCTATCTTTTGCCTGAACCGCACGATTCTTTGCCTATTTCTCCCGAAAAACTACAAATTATTTATTTAAATATTCTGAGCAATGCCATAAAATACAGCTTTCCCAACCAAAAAATCATTGTTTCTCAAACACAAACGGGCATTTCTGTTCAAGATTTTGGCACAGGCATCGCCAAAGACAAAAAAAATATTTTGCTCAAAGAGGTACTGAGTTCGCAAAAAGGAACTGACAATGAAATGGGAAATGGCTTAGGCTTGTATTTAATCGGGCAACTTGTGAAAGATAGCAAAATGAAAATTGAATTTGAGTCGCCAGAAAGCGGCGGCACGCTTGTGAATATTGTGCGAAGATAGGGTATTAGCGAGGTCGTAGCCCCGATGTCGCAATAAACAGATGTGCTGCTTGTTTAGCTTATCGAAATACGGCAGTTCGACAAGCTCACTGACTGAAATTCGCCCTTACTGCGGGGTTTTTGGGTGTTTTTTTTTCGTTTTTTTTTTGATACTATGCTCAAAGCTTGCAGACAAGGCTGGAAGTCTCGAAAAAACGGGGTAAACGATTCCACCCTCAATTTTTATTATATAGCTCAATCCTTGATTTTGCTATTTTCTGATTGGGGTGTCTGAGTTGAGCGATACTAAATTAATAAGTGTGTATATGTTGTTTTCTTCGGGATTTATACATTGAAAAGACAAATAAAATTTGCAAGATAGATATGAATCATGTAACTTTGTCTTACAAATTGTAAATATTTTTATAATGAAATTTGTAGATGTAAAAAATGATGTTGCCTTTCATAAAATCTTTGGCAATTCTCACAAAACGGTTACTCTAATCTCTTTTCTAAACGCTGTTATGCATTTAGAAGGCGAGCATCAAGTTGTGAGCGTAAAAATAGAAAATCCTTATATGTTTCCTGCTTCTCATGGTGGAAAAACGGTTGTAATAGATATTCGAGCAACCGACTATTTGGGTAGACATTTTATTGTGGAAATGCAAGTGGCTGATAAAGAGGGTTTTGAGAAACGAACTCAATTTTACGCCTCTCGTGATTATGCCGCACAAATAGATAGGGGAGAAGAATACGTAAAACTACGCCCTACTTACTTTATTGGTATTCTCAATTTTGCTATCACAATTAATCCTAACTATTATTCTCATCATCAAACAATTGATGTAGAAACAGGTCAATGGTTATTGAAAGATATACAATATTTTTTCATAGAGTTACCTAAGTTTAAGAAAACATTGGGGCAGTTGGAAACGATGATGGATAAGTGGACTTTTTTTATCAAAAATGCGGAGCGTTTGACAATTATCCCTGAAGATGTGATAGATGAGGGGTTAAAAACGGCTTATATCGAAGCCGATAAGCATAATTGGAACGAGGCGGAATTAAATGCGTATTATGACTCAGGTGCTAGAGAAGCCGACCAAATTCAGGAACGTATAAAATCTAAGGAAGAAGGAAAAATTGAAAAGGAAATTGAGGCTGTATTGGGACTTTACGAAAATGGCGTTCCTATTTCTATTATTGCAAAATCCTTAAATATTACAGAAAACAGGGTAAACGAAATTATCCAAGCAAAAAAATAACATCGCTCAACATATTCATCTCTGCCCATGCCTGCTATCCGAAACACAAGGCAAAACGCAGCAGGCACAGGCGTAAATTTTGTTGATAGCGGATAACCATTCTTCTAATACCGGAAGAGAAGCCTCTTTTTCAATTCCAAAATATTCTTCAACCTTTCTTGCAACTGGGTATTCTCTCGCAGATTTTCACAGATTATAAAAATCTGTGAAAGCCTACGTTTTTTGTTTACCTTTTTCTGCCTAAATCCTGACTTTTTTGTACTTTTGCCCAAAATTTAACAAGCAAATACCTAAATGACTGCTGAACAACTGAAAGCATTAGAAGAACGCCTATGGGCTGCTGCCGATAAACTGCGGGCTAATAGCAATTTGAAAGCAAGTGAATACGCTACGCCCATTCTTGGGCTTATTTTTTTGCGCTTTGCTACCATTCGTTTCAATCGCATAAAAGATGAAATTAAGTACGTTATGATTGCGCAACAAGGTAGCCGTTTCCAACAAACAGAAGCCGAATTGTCGCTTGAAAGATGTGGCTTTTATCTGCCCGAAACGGCTCGTTATGATTATCTGCTCAATCTCCCTGGAGAAGCAAATATTGCCGAAGCCCTCAAAGCGGCAATGGAAGATATCGAAAAATATAAACCCGAGTTGAAGGACTGTTTGCCAAAAGACGAATATTTTAAACTCTATACGCCCGAAAATAGAACGATGCTTCCCGATTTGCTCAAAAAGTTTGCCGATATTCCCGAAGATGCAAGCGGCGACGTGTTTGGGAAGGTGTACGAATATTTTTTGAGCGAATTTGCCTTGTCGGAAGGGCAAGGCGGCGGTGAGTTTTTTACGCCTACAAGTGTGGTAAAACTCATGGTAGAAATCATTGAACCCTACAAAGGGACGATTTTTGACCCTGCTTGTGGCAGTGGCGGTATGTTTGTACAGAGTTCCTATTTCGTAGATAGGCGCAAGGCAGAGCTAAATGATACTGATACCAAAGATTTGATGGTCTATGGCACCGACAAAACAGACGATACGGTCAAGTTGGCTAAGATGAACTTGGCGGTCAATGGCTTGAGAGGCGAAATTAAGGTTGCTAATACGTATGATTCAGACCCATACAACAGTGTTGGACGCTTTGACTTTGTGATGGCAAATCCCCCTTTCAATGTAGATGATGTGAGCTTTGACAAGGTAAGTGGACAAGCTCGTTTTAATGAATATGGCATTCCGCAAAATAAAGGCAAAAGTACCAGCAAAAAGAACAGCGAAAAAGACGTAAACACAATTCCTAATGCCAATTATTTGTGGATAAATCTCTTTGCTACTTCGCTCAAACCCACAGGCAGGGCGGCTCTTGTGATGGCAAATAGCGCAAGCGATGCCCGCAACAGTGAGGCAGAAATTCGCCAAAGACTGATTGAAAGTGGCGTGATTGATTGTATGCTCACCCTACCCAAAAATATGTTTTATACCGTTACTTTGCCCGCTACTTTGTGGTTTTTTGACAAAAGAAAGCAAGGAAATGCGGTAAAAGTATTGTTTATTGATGCTCGAAATATCTTCTTGCAGGTCAGCCGTTCTTCTCGGGAATTTACGCAAGAACATATCCAAAATATCGCTATAATTGTGCGTTTGTATCGGGGCGAAACGCATCGCCTTACAGAATTGCTTGACAAATATCGCCAAACCCAACATGAATGGCTCGCTACTGTCCACGATTTGACGCAAGCACTTGCGGAACTTGCCCAAGCTTTTGCGCCCTTTGAATATACTGATGCACAGGGTGTAACTTTTGCCGCAGACAAACTTGCTACCGTAGAACTGCCCGACACGTTTGGCAAAGCCGAAAAGCAGGCGCACAAAAAACTCGTAAAGGAGTATCTACAATTAGCAGAAACGCTAACAAATGCCCAAAAACAAGCTGATTATTTCCAAGCGCAAATAAACTGGCTACATGAACGCTTTCCCAAAGGCTGCTATGAAGATGTGATAGGTTTGTGCAAGGCTGCTACGTTGGCAGAAATTGCAGAGCAGGATTATAGCCTCAACCCTGGGCGGTATGTGGGCGTAGTGATTGAGGAAGACGGACTTTCGGAAGCCGATTTTTTGCGGGAAATGAAAGAGAGACACGCCCTATTGTCGGCATTGAATGAAAAGGCGGCTGATTTGGAGAAAATGATTGATACCAACTTTAAGGCTTTTTTGTGAAAATAGTACCTATCCATTCTCCGAAATAAATAAAAGAAGGAATATTTGGACATTTTAGGCAAAAAAAGTATCTTTGTAGGGGATTTTTTACAAGTTTACAAAAATGGAAAAGTTTACAAAATTTACAGAAGTAGTTAGATTTGATTGGTTTATGAAATTCATGTTTCGAGATAAACGAGACTTTGACGTTTTGGAAGGCTTTTTGAGCGTTTTGCTCAAAGAAGACATTACCATTATAGAAATTTTGGAGAGTGAGTCGAACCAAGAAACGAAGAAAGACAAGTTTAATCGGGTGGATGTTATGATAAAAACCCTTAAAAATGAACGAATTATCGTAGAAATCCAAAATAATGAAGAGTATGATTACTTGCAGCGAATTTTGTATGGAGCTTGTAAAACGATAACGCAAAACTTGAAAAAAGGCGAGGCTTACGCATTTGTAAAAAAAGTAATTTCAGTAAGTATTGTCTATTTTGAAACGGGACAGGGTAATGATTATGTGTATTATGGACGTACCGTTTTTACGGGTTTGCATACCCATCAAGTTTTATTATTGACAGATACGCAAAAAGAAGCGTTTCAAAAAGAAAATCCAACAGACTTGATGCCAGAATATTATCTTATTCAAGCCTTGAGTTTTAATGATTTGGTAAATGATGGACTTGATGAGTGGATTTATTTGTTTAAAAATAACAAAGTAGAAGATAATTTTACAGCCAAGGGGCTTGAT
Organism: Bacteroidota bacterium; assembly: GCA_013298365.1. GTDB lineage: Bacteria > Bacteroidota > Bacteroidia > J057 > J057 > JAAFHL01. The sequence continues at coordinate 5,778 of JAAFHL010000083.1, forward strand.
AAGGCAAAAGAGAAATTGGCGGTTGCAAAACTTAGTAAGAAAAAAAGACAGGAATATGAACAGTATTTAAAGTCGTTGCATAGTGAGGCAAGCTGGAATGAAACACAGCGAATTAAAGCAGAGGTACAAGAAAAACTATTGAAAGAGGAAATAATTAAAGATGCCGAAAATAAACTATTGGAAAAAGTTATAATACGTGCATTAATTCGTAATAAACTTACCATAGCAGAAATTGCGGAGGATAATCAAGTTAGTGTAGCATTTGTACAAGAGATTAATCTAAAACGCCTCGAACAATAATGCGCTAAATCAAAAATATGACTAACAATAACAATATTTTTTTAAGCAAGTAGATATATGAAGGACTGGAAAGAAACATATTTCAATGATTTTATAAAACTTAATAGAGGTTTTGATTTACCAGATAGCAAAATAAAAGAAGGTAAATACCCCATCGTTGCATCTACGATTGTTCAGTATATAACTTCGAATTACTGGCCTTTAAATACTGCTCTTTATGTGAAAGATTTTAAAGGTAATGATGAAAAATATGTGTACTATTTTCTTATAACTATGCACTTAGAAAATTTTAATTGTGGGGCAGGTGTTCCTACATTAAATCAAAATCATTTACATAAACAAAAAATCCTCCTCCCACCCCTTCCCACACAAACCCGCATCGCCTCCATTCTTTCTGCGTATGACGACCTCATAGAAGTAAACAATCAGCGTATCAAGCTATTGGAAGAAACAGCTCAAGAACTGTATAAGGAATGGTTTGTGCGTATGCGCTTTCCTGGCTATCAAGATACAAGGTTTGTAAAGGGGCTGCCTGAAGGGTACGGGGAATTAACTTATTTTAAAGATTTTATAAAACTTAATCGTGGGTTTGATTTGCCTGAACATCAAATCAAAGAAGGGGATTATCCTGTAATTGCATCAACAAGTATAAAAGCATATCATAATCAATATAAAGTGAAAGCCCCTATAATTACAACTGGGCGTTCTGGTAGCTTGGGAACTATCCTATATGTAAATCAAGACGGATGGCCCCTAAATACATCTTTATATGTAAAAGATTTCAAAGGGAATGACCCTATTTATGTTTATTATACAATGAAAAGTATTGATTTTGAGTCCTTCAATTCTGGTGCAGGTGTTCCTACCTTAAATCAAAATCATTTACATAAACTTAAACTTTGGATAGCAGATAAAAATCTTCAAGCAAAGTTTAAGAATATCGCTTACCCTATTTTCCAACAAATAGAAACCCTGCAACAACAAAACATGCACCTCCGACAAATTCGAGACAGGCTGCTGCCCCGTCTTATCAGTGGCAAGCTGCAGGTATAAAGGCATAATTCATTCATTTGTAGGGGTTTCCTGCGTAAACCCCTCAAAAAAATCTAGCCCAATTTTTAGGAGAAAGCCATGCAAAAAATATAACATTATGAAAATATTAAAAAAACAATCATTTTTGCAACATAATTGCTATATACACACAAATCCCATTCATCATGCAAAATTTCATCTCCGAAGACCAGATAGAAAAAGCCACTATTTCCGTATTTGTAAAAAAATTGGGCTACCACCATCTCAACTGCATAGACAAAGACCTCACAGGTCGCCTTAGCGAAAAAGACGTGTTGATACAGCCCTTGCTCAAACAAAAATTAGAAGACCTTAATCCCGATGCTCCTGCGGCGGCAATAGCGCAGGCGTTTGAGCAGTTATGCAAAACCCGTTTTGCTCAATCCGAACTGATGGCAAACAAAGAAATCCATGCTTTGCTAAAATATGGTATTCCTATCGAAATCAACAACGCAGCAGGCAGAAAAGAATGGATACATATCAAAGTCATAGATTTGCAAGACAGCAGCAAAAATGACTACCTTGTCGTTTCGCAACTGTGGATACAGGGGCAATATACCCGTAGGCGACCCGATTTGATTGTATTTGTGAATGGGCTACCGCTTATTTTTATTGAGTTGAAAAATAGCAATGTTGCGTTGCGCACTGCCTACACCGATAATTTGACCAATGAAAGCAGAAGAAATGCGAGCAAACAGAGAAGGTTTGTCAGAATTGGAGTTAGAAATATTTGATTTACTCAAAAAAGACAATCTTACCAAAGACGAACTGCAAAAAGTTAAACTTGCCGCCAAAAACTTACTACATCGGCTACAAGCGGAAAAACCTGCGGTATTGATTACAGACTGGCACAAAGATACGCAAACCTATATCAAAGTTCAAACAGCCATCAAAACCGTATTGCATGACGCATTGCCAGATAGCTATGACAGAAAGGTTTATAGCACAAAATGTGATATAATATTCGCCCATTTTTTGCGCATTGCGCAGAATGAGTTGTATCGGGCGTATGCGTGAGTTTTACTGTGAGGTTCGGTGGGTTTTAGCCGTTGTTGTTGTCGTCTTTCGACTAAAACACCAACGGCAAAGGAGAAATTAAAGATTTGTAACCTTGCAGGGGTATCTTTGATTGAAACACCTGCAAACAAGGGATTATAGAAAAATATACACTACTAACACCTCCTACCCCGAAACAATCTTCCATACCAAAGTCTTCAAAATATGGTCTTCTTCCATGTCAGAAGGAATCATGCCTTTGAGGGTTAAATCTGCTTCTAAGAGATACTGAATATTGCGCTGTACAGCACCTATATTATAACGTTTACGGGCTTCGGCATAGTCTTGCGCCTCAAACCAATTTGCGCCGATTTCGGTCTGAATGGATTTGACATCGATTGCTTTTTTGGAAAAAAGAATCAATAAGTTGTCAAAAAAACGAAACAAAGTACTGATAATCACAATTAACGGATTTTGCTTTGACGTAGCAGCGAGTCTATACGCAATCATTTGGGATTGATATACATCTTTTTTGCTCAACGCCTTGCGCAATTCAAACACATTAAATTCCTTGTCTATATTAATCATCTCATATACAAGCCCTTTCGTAATTTTTTTTTGTTTATGTGCTGAAAGGACGATAAAAATCTTATCCAATTCATTTTCAATAAAGCCCAAATTTGTGCCAAGATAATCTACAATCACATCTACAACGCCCGCTTCTGCCTCATAACCACTGTCTGCAATGTGCAGCGTAGTCCAGTTGCGAATGTCTTTGTCATACATTCTTTTTGACTCCACACTTACACCATTTGCCTCAATCGCCTTCATTGCCGCTTTGTCTAATTTGCCCTCTTTTCCCTTAAAACCCAATGCAAGCACAGTCGTTTTAGAAGGTTTTTGAAAATAAGAAAGCATTTTTTCCCACTCTTTTTTGCCCAAAGATTGCGCTTCCTTAACAATCACAAGTCGTCTGTCAGCCATCAAAGGAAAACTTTTGCAAGCATTCAAAATCTGCCCTATCGAACATTCCCCTCCATAGAAAATCTCAGCATTAAAATCCCTTTCGCCTTGCGACAATACATGTTCATCTATCAAATGAATCAATTTATCTGTAAAATAGGTTTCTTCCCCATACAAGTAATAAATGGGAGAAAACGTTTTTTTAGCAATATTTTTTTTTACTTGGTCGTATGTCATATATTGTTGTTATTGCTCGCAGATTTTCGCTGATGAAACTGCAGATAAACGCAGATTTAGCAATTATCTGCGTTTATCTGCGGACAAATCTGTGAGAATCTGCGAGACAAAAGTAACACAAAATCCGAAAAAATATCCGAAATATTTTTTTAGTTTATCGGAATCCCCTATATTGTGCGTTTTTTAGGAAAAAAGAGAAGGGCAGATATTTTTACATGAATAAAAACAAAGATTTGAAATACAAGGTATGATATTTCGTTATAATATTGCAGAAAATTTGGGAGAAACACAGAAAAAATATTTTTTACATAGAAAAGGGAGAAAATTTCGATAAAAATTTCGCATATTGGAAAAAAATACGTCTATTTGTAATCGAAATGGAATAAGAAAAGAGCTTTAAACGCTAAAGTGTATTTTTTGTTCAATGTGTCATCTTATTTTTCATCACAAAAATCTGAAAATCAAATAAATACAAACTATAATATTTTTCACACTCGATTATTCCACAAAATGTTTACTATGATTCAGTTATACGATTTATATTCTTTTTCCATTATGAAGACACATAAGCATATTTCGTGTTTATTCTTCCTTATTCTCTGCGCCGCAATGACAGCATTTGGACAGCCGCCTACTACTCCTCCTGCATCTACAGGAAGCGGACGTGCAGCCTATCTCAATGCAGAGGAACTTCGCAAGCAAAACCGTTGTGGAGATGCGCTTGCGAAATATGAGGAAGCTATTAAGGCAGAACCTAATAACTATAAGTACTTCTTTCAGAAGGGGTTATGCGAATACAAAGAGAAGAAAATAGAGGAAGCGAAAGCCTCTTACACAAAGGCTATTGAGCTCAACAAAGAGTTCACTTCTTCTTATGCGCAAATGGCACGTATTGCCAAAGACCAAAAAGACATTGACAATACGATTTATTATTATGAGCAAGCTGCTTTGAATGAGCGTTCTCCTAATCGTAGAATACAATATGAGTTGATTTTGGTGAACTTACTCTTGAAACAAGATAAGCAATACGAAGCCAAAAAACACTTGGAAGAAGCAGGAAAAGTGGACCCAGGTAATATGAATGTACAATATTATACAGGGGAAATGAAGGCTGCCGAAAATGACTGGGCAGGCGCACGTGACGAATATACGAAAGCGACAGAAAATCCTGATTTTGGGGCTCTACCACCTGCCGAAAAAGCGAAATACTACTATGCACAAGGTTTGGCGTTTAGCAAATTGAATGATTTGGAAAATGCGAAAAAAGCTTGGGCAAAAGCTAATTTCTCGCCTTGGTCGCAACTTATTCAGCAACAGTTGATGAAAAGCAACCATTTGTACTACTACAAAGTGGCTTTGAGTTACTATTTGAATAACGAATTTGAGGATTCTGAAACAAATATCAAAAAGTGTCTTGAAATTCAACCCGACTATACAGGCGGTTTTGAGTTGCGTGGCAAAATTGCTCGTAAACAAAATGATATGCGTAGTGCGATTGAGTACTATCAAAAGGCTACTGATTTGGAGAAAGACCCGCCGAAAAAACAAAGATTACAAATTGCTACTGCAAATTTGCAAATGAGCAATAATGACAATTTTGGCGCATTAGCAACCTTAGACGAGGCACTTGCTACCGTTCCAAATAGTCCAAATACCAAAAATATTTTGTACATGAAAGCTCGTGCGCAATATGGTTCTGGTAGATTTGATGACGCAATCAATAGCTTAAATACTTTGCTTGAAGGGGCTGATGCTCGTTCAAAGGCAAAATATGCCTTCTTGTTAGGTATGGCAGCCAAAAAAGGCGGTCAGTTAGAAAAGGCTAAAACCGCTTTCCAAAATGCGATGTTTGGTCCATACAAGCCTGCGGCTCGTATCGAATTAGACAAACTTTCTGGAAAACAAGAATAATTTTTTGAGTGAATAGTTGAGAGTTGAAAGTGGATAGTTTACAAAAAACTGCTACTTTCAACTCTCAACTTTTAACTATCAACTTGATTTGATATGCGTATTTCCAAATCCACACAAGACAAACTTCAACAACTATTAGAAGCACTTGAATATCAAGTTCGCTACGAAAAAGGTAGCTTCAAAGCAGGTTATTGTGTTGTTCATACCCAAAAAACAGTGCTAATCAATAAATTTGTTCCGCTTGAAGGCATAATCCAAACTTTGACCGAAATCATTCGACAATTAGCAGTCCCGACAGTGGAACATTTGAGCGAAGAACAGCAAAAATTATGGCACAAAATTCATGTAGAAAAGTTAGAAGATGAAGATTTAGCCAGTAAAAACACCTAAAATCTCAACGAAAATCCTATATTTGCCCCAAATCTATTCTATATGAAATATCTATACATTCTTGCTTTTTCTATGCTGCTAAGTGCTTGTGGCACAGGTGGTAGCAGCGACAATTCTGCCATTCAGAAAGAAGTTCAGACTTTTTTGGACGGCTATAACAAAGACTATCAAAAGTATCTAACGGCTTCGAGTGAAGGGCAATGGATACTTAATACACACATTGTAGAAGGCGATTCTGTCGCTTCTAAGGCAGCAGCAAAGGCTGATGAGGCGTATGCTGCTTTTACAGGGAGCAAAGAGGTGATTGAAAAAACGCAGAATTTCCTCAAAGAAAAGACAAAACTTACGCCTTTGCAAGCTCGTCAATTGGAGGTGATTCTTTTTACCGCAGGCAATAATCCTGCAACGGCGGGAGATGTAGTAAAAAAACGCATTGATGCGCAAAACAAGCAAACGGAGGCGATGTATGGCTACAAGTTTATGCTAAGTGGCAAGGAAGTTACGCCAAATGACATTGATAAAATCTTGCGTGAATCCAAAGATGTGAAAGCACGTGAAGCGGCTTGGACTTCTGCAAAAGCCATTGGCGGCACCTTGAAAGAGGGTTTGGTGAATTTGCGTGATTTGCGCAATGCATCTGTGAAACCTTTGGGTTACAATGACTTTTTTGCCTATCAAGCCGCAGAATATGGCATGAGTACGGAGGATTTGCGCAAGGTAACGCATGGCATGATGGAAGATACGTGGGCTTTGTATCGGGAATTGCATACTTGGGCAAGGTACGAATTGGCAAAGCAATATGGTGTAGCGGAAAAAGACATTCCTGATTATTTGCCCGCACATTGGTTATCAAATCGTTGGGGACAAGATTGGACTTCTATGGTGGAGGTAAAAGGCTTGGACATTGACCCTTATCTCAAAAAACAAGGACCTGAATGGATTGTGAAAAAAGGGGAAGAGTTTTATCAAAGCATTGGTTTTGGTGCGTTACCTGCTACTTTTTACGAAAAATCAAGCCTTTATCCTGTTGCGCCCAATGCGGGTTACAAGAAAAATACACATGCTTCGGCTTGGCACATTGATTATGACAAAGATGTGCGTTCTTTGATGAGCATTGAGCCAAATACGGAATGGTGGGGAACGGTTTTGCATGAATTGGGGCATATTTATTATTATCAAACGTATAGCAATCCCGATGTGCCGATTGTGTTGAGAACAGGCGCAAATCGTGCCTATCATGAAGCAATGGGTTCTATGATGGGGCTTGCTTCTTTGCAAAAGCCTTTCTTGGCAGGGTTGGGTATGGTGGACGAAAATGCAAAAACAAATGATACTTTGATGATGTTGCGTGAAGCATTGGATTATATCGTGCATATTCCTTGGGGAAGCGGCGTAATGACCGAATTTGAATATCAAATCTATGCCAAAAACTTGCCTAAAGACCAATACAATAAAGTTTGGTGGGATTTAGCAAAAAAATATCAAGGCATTGTTCCGCCTACCGAAAGAGGGGAGCAATTCTGTGATGCAGCCACAAAAACGCATATCAATGATGATGCGGCGCAATATTATGATTATTCTATGTCAAATGTTTTGTTGTTCCAATTTCACGACCATATCGCTCGCAATATCTTGAAACAAGACCCACACGCCACAAATTACTGGGGAAACAAAGGGGTAGGAGAGTTCCTTCAAAAACTCATGCACCCAGGCGCAAGTGTAGATTGGCGTGAACATTTGAAGGCAAATTTGGGCAGCGATTTTAGCGCAAAACCGATGATGAACTATTTTTCGCCTTTGATGAGTTATTTGCAAAAGCAAAATAAGGGCAGGAAATATACGTTGGCGGAGAAACCAAGTTTTGAGTAGTATTTCTCGTAGATTTACAGAGATAAAAGCAGATTTTCGCAGATTAGGTTGTAAAATCATTATTTATGCGAATTAAGAGTTGAAAAGTGATTTTCAAAGCCCCGTAGAGGGCTAAATATCGGTAGAAACGCAATGTTTCCCCCATTTCCTAAGAAGAATTCATGCTAAAAGCATGAATTTCAAAAATGGGTATGGGATATGATTATTTTCTACCGATATTTTGTCCCTACGGGAC
>JAAFHL010000084.1 GCA_013298365.1 Bacteroidota bacterium
TATCAAGAATCGGTTTCTTTTGATACAAGTCCATATGCAAGTGGAATTTATTTTATCAAAGTAACCTTTGATGAAGGGATTTGGACGCAGAAGATTATAAAGGAATAATCATTTCTGCCATTCTTGTTTTCCTATCCCGTTAGGGATAAAATATCGGTAGAAAATAATAATTCGCCCCAAATTCGCCCAAATTTTTCGTGCTTGCACAAAAAAACGTATAAAATGGGACGTTATATTCATATTTCTACCGATATTTAGTGCCTACGGCACAGAAAAAAATAACGATTCTAAATGGCAGAGATGTTGGAGTAATCATTTATTTTATTGTGAGAAACGAATGAAAAGTAACTTGTTAAAGTAAAAAAAATACTTTAACAAGTTATTTTTTGCCTACTCCACACCCATTTTATTTCTTCTTTGAGTTTAATTTATCTGTATCTATTTTAGGCATAATAATTTCGGGCGGTAGGTTTTGCTTTTCTCTTTGATAAGGCGTTAGTGCCTTTACTTTTCCGTCAGTCTTATCAGCAGGGGCTTTTTTGAGGTTTTTATGACCTTTATCTTTACTCATGTTCTTGTATGGTAAGTTGTGAAAGAATTTCCACTATGTAAAGGTAGGGCTTTAAAAGTTATAAAACTATTGGAATAATATAAAATCTCATTTCTGCATTTTCTTTTATGCTCGCCCTCACAAGTCTAAAATACTTGTGAGGGCGAAAAAGGATACAAACACATTTCACCCACATTCCTTATATGCACTTATATGCCTTATATGGTTTCAAAAAACCTCAATTCTTCATTGCCATTTTTATCAAATCTGAAAGCGTCAAACTGCCATCTGATTTTTTCAAAATATCACCGATTTTCGTTTCCATTTGCGCCCGATTAAAGCCCAAGCCCATTAATGCTCGCAAAGCTTCCTCTGCCAACTGCGAAGAAGGAGAAGCCGTAGAAATAGCGGAAATGCTTGTCCCTGTCTCATTTGCGCTACCCAAGTCCGCAGGCATTTTGTCTTTCAATTCTAAAATGATTCTTTCTGCCGTTTTTGCGCCAATGCCTTTGATGCTTTTCAAAATGGGGAGTTTTTGTCCTCGAATAGCATCAGCAATTTCTCCAGGCGACACGCTCGAAAGCATCGCAATCGCTGTGTTTGTGCCTACGCCCGATACGCTTATCAGCAACTCAAACAAGTTTTTCTCCTTTGTTTCTGCGAAGCCATACAAGGTGTGCGCATCTTCTTTGATTTGCAAATAGGTATGCAATTTGGTGCGGCTTGCATCTTTGATTTGCGCAAAAGTATGCAAAGAGATTTTGATAAAATAGCCCAAACCATTACAGTCAATGATGACGTAGGTAGGCGTTTTTTCGGCAATATTGCCTTCAATATATGCAATCATGGTGTGTGTTTTTCTCGCTGATTTGTGCAGATGTTAGCAGATAGCAGAGATGAGTAATTTATTCGAGACAAACTATTCAACATCTTTGCCATTTAAGCAACTAATGATGTCGCTAGGGACAAAATTAGCGATAAAATCGGTATTAAAAAAAGGAGATAGTTTTTTCGTCTAATTTTAAAGCCTTTTTGAAATAGGATTGTGCCTTGAAGATACTTTTGAGGTCAATGAGACTAAGTTTAGAATTGCTGAGTTTAATAGCCCATTGTTGTTGCCAGATTTTGGCAGTAAGTAGTGCGAGAAATGCAAGATATTACTTTGTTTTGTTTTTGGTTACTCAAAATTAATGCTTTTTTCAATGTTTTTTTGTTTTTATCCTAATTTAATGGCAGACATGTTGAACACTTAGAAAATTCTTTTTGTAGTAGGCTTGTTGAGTTTTGGCGTTTTGTTTATTATTTTGTGGAGGTATAAGGCATGATGTATTATGCAACATGCCTGCCATCTTTGTTTTCCTTATCCCGCATTTCTGCGCAACGCAATCACAAGGAATAAAATATCCGTAGAAAATAATAATTCAAATCAAATTCACCTTTAGCTTAGCTGTTCAGATTTTGATATATGAAAAACAATAAGCAAATGAGATTTTTTCAAATTTCCCTATCAATTATTGCCGATTATCTCTTACCTTTGCGGCGCAATCACAATGTATCTAAAACAAATATATGACATTTACTGCAAACATCAACATCATGCCTCGTCCTGAAATTTTGGACCCACAAGGCAAAGCTACCCTTCATGGCTTGAAAAATTTGGGTTTTGAGGGCATGGGCGAGCTGCGTGTAGGGCGTAGAGTAGAACTGCAAATAGAAGCTGAAGACAAAACCGCAGCAGAAACCGCTGTGAGAGAAGCTTGCCGCAAGCTATTGGCAAATACGGTAACGGAAGTTTTTTCCTTTGAAATTATATAGTTTCTCGCAACTTTTTAAACTGATAACTGTTTATTGTTAAACTGACAACTAAAATATGCCACTTTACGTAAAATTAAAAGACCAATCTTTCCGCCTCAAGACAGATAGATTGTTGAGCGTTGGGAGCGAGGCTCCTGACTTTACATATGTACGAAACGACCTTAGTGAGCGTAGTTTGTACGATTTTGAGAAAAAAGTCAAGGTAATTATGGGTGTTCCAAGCCTTGATACAGGTGTTTGTCAAGCGCAGACTCGCAAGTTCAATCAAGCCTTAGAAAAATATGAAAATGTAGTAGGAATCGTTATTTCTAAGGATTTGCCTTTTGCACAAAAACGTTTTTGTGTAGCAGAAGGCATTGAAAACGTAGAAACAGGTTCGGACTATCGCTATGGCGATTTTTCGGAAGAGTTTGGTATGGAAATGATAGAAGGTCCATTCAAAGGCTTAACAGCACGTTCTGTTTTTGTAGTAGATAAAAAGAATGTCATTCAACACGTAGAATTAGTGCCAGAGGTGGGCATGGAGCCTAATTATGATGCTGCACTCAAAGTGATTGACAAATTGACGAAATAATTATATCCTCCCTACTTTCTACATAGTTAAGATGTAGAAGGTAGGGAGAAAAAAAATGTGCGTGTTTTTCCCTTTTTTTGTATCTTTGTGAGATAAATAAATAAAAATAGGACCTATATCACAAGTTCTATCACCATTGACGATGCTTTATCCAATGGCAAACCTACTATCAGAGGTATGCGAATTACCGTTCAGACTATCTTAGAATTTTTGCACGCAGGCGATTCAAAAGAACATATATTATATCAGTATCCAATGTTAAAAGAGAAAGATATTGATGATTGTTTGCATTTTGCCATATTATTGATGAGTAGAAAATACGCTATTAAACCTATTCAATCTGTCGAATATTTTTCATGCCTTCCTCAACTCAATCTGGTAAGAAGTGCTGGAAATGAACGCAAGTCATAAACTTGTAAATGTATATCAAGATAGAATAGAGGGTATTATGTAATGAGTGCGCAGAAGAAAAAAGCGAATGTTTTATTATTAGTTAAAAACTTACATATAAAAATAATACTCATTAGGTGGCTCTACCCCTTCAGATAGGTATTGGATAATTTCTCCAACTTTTTGTGCAAATCTTAATGTAATAGGTAAGCTGTCATAGTAATTACAATTATTGAAATTTATTTTAGTTAGTGCTAAGATATCTTTACAAATATTTCGCAAAGAGCTTTCTCGAATGCAGTCTATTTGTAATCCTAATGGAATATGCACACCAGGATAAGTATCATAATAAGGAATATACCCTGTTGTATAAAGTACTCCTGAAGTATCTTCTAGTTTCATTAATGTACCTCTAATAACAGGATAATCTCCATTTACTCTGAATAGTTTTATCTTAGTTGTTCTTATTGTAACAAAATCATTTATAGCCGTACACAAAAAGTCAAGTTTGTATGTGAATAAAAAAGTGAAAAGACTTTGAAAAGAAGAAAGAAATACAAGTATTAGTTTTGAGACAAAAAATGAGTATTTTAGTTCCAAATTTGAAATCAGAAAGATTTTTGATTCTATCAATTCTATAAACTTGTGCTAAATTTTGTCCAGCTTTTTTAGCGGCTCTGTGATATGGGAAAAGTGTCCCCCATATGACTTACTTTCCGCTCTAATGACGTGCGAAGTACATACTCCCATTTCTTGGATTCAATGAACTTTACCCACTCTTCCCCGTCAAATTCACCATTTCCTAAGATAACAATTTTTTGTTTGGCTATTCTTGCTATAAAATCCACAATAAATAGTTGATAATGAGCTGTATAATCCGTCCATACTTCAGCAAGTTCAGTAACCATTTACTCATTAACCAACGTTTTGCTTGCTTTAAACGACTCTCTTTTTCTCGAAGACTTTCTCCAACTTCAGCTAGATTATTCCCCTGCGTTTCTAAGGAACAGTTAGTTCATGCCAACAATTGTCGAATAAATCATACCTATTAAAACCTCCAACCGATGATGTTCATGACCTGTTGGGATAAAATTAAAATGTCCGAGAATACTTTTTTTTATATCTTCGTATAAATTTTTCATCGGAGATGCTAAGTTCAGAATTTAGTACTTCAAATTTAGCTCTCCCTTTTTTATTATACAACTTTTCGATAAAATAAATAGCTTATTTTCAGACATTTATCTTTTTAGCTGTTTTCCAAAATATTTTTAAACTTTTTGTGTACGGCTATGAATTGTGGGAAAAAAAATTTGTCATTTCGAGCGTACATAATGAAGGTTTTGAGTGGCGTAGCCAACATTTGAAATGGGAATCGCTTACAAGTGTGCAATATTAGTTTTTTGCTCAAAAGCCAAATTTATTTTTTTGTTTCATAGCAAGAAAATAGGTATTTTTGTGTCAAAATACTACCTATATGCACAAAAGTAATTTCAGCGATTGGACACTTGACTTGATAGATGAGGCTTTTGGGACAAAGCAAATATTTGTTTCCGAAAAATTAAATAGCTGGCTATCCAGTAAATATGAAACAAGCGAGTATGAAAAAAGATACTTGCTGCATCTACAATCTAAGTTAGTATTAGGGGGGGATGAATGGAATGAAGTGGAGCTTGACAATAAGTTTATTAGTCCAGTCTTTATGTTTTCAGACTTTGACAATCCTCAATTTGCCTATTTTTTGGAAAGAGATATGAAAACCACAATGGGCGAGTACGAAATTTCGGGGCGAATAGATGGTATGATTGCAACAGGTTATCGCAATCCTAAAAACCCTTTTTTCTGCCTAAATGAATACAAAAAACAAACAAATCCAGATGGCGACCCCAAAGGACAATGCCTTATTGCTATGTTAGCTGCACAATAAAAAAATGCAAATGGCAAGCCTATATATGGCTGTTATATCATTGGAAAGTTTTGGTGTTTTATCGTATTAGAAGGAAAAGAATATGCCATGAGTAAGTTTTTTAAAGCAGATGATGAAGAGATTTTTGATATTTTTCGCATTCTCAAAGGTTTAAAGGCAATTATCGAAGGTTTTATTTGGGAAGATGAGCAGAAATTGGCAAATAAATAATGACTTTTATACGGATTTTTGCAGAAAAATTAGCCTGCAAAAATCCATACAAGTGAACAAGCCTACTCCACCACAATTTCATCTATAAAAATAAAACTTTCCCCACCTGCACCCAAATGCCATTCCGGAAGCAAGCCATAGTTTTTTGCCTTTACTTTCACATAACGCACTTTTTGGGAGAAATCTCTTTTATAAGTAAAATCAAATATCTTGTTTTCCGTTTCTCTGTCTGAAACGGTGTTAGGTATTTCTGTCACTTTTACAAAATCCATATCATTGCCTGCAATCCAAAACTCCACCATTTTAGGCATCACAATCCATGAGCCTACGTCTTGCAAGAAACCTGCGGAAAGCGAATGAATGTCTTGTTCTTTGCCCAAATCCAACAAAATCTCTACATCTTGCCCCTGAAAACCCATCCAATCGCCTGTGCGCCAATTGAGTTGCCCCCGAATCCCATCAATCAAAGCCATTTCGCCGCCTGCATAATATTGAGGGTTTGGTTTGCAATTTTGAAGGGTGATGCTTCTGCCCGCAGGTATTTTGTAAAAAGTAGCCTCTACCACAGGCGAAACATTCATTGGACTACGATAAGCAATGGCTTTTAGCGTGCTTGTTTTCTCCAAAATAATAGCACTTCCATACAAAATATCGGCAGAATCGGGTTCGCTGCCGTCTGTTGTATAATAAATTTTGACTGGAAATTCCTTTGTTAGCCCTTCGTAAGCAAAGGAAAAACCAACTTCCATTTTATCTAAAAAAGTCTTTTGTTTTGACTCAAAAATAGGAGCGGGAATATATACGCCTTCTTTTGCCGAAAGCGTAGAAGGAATTATCCAATTTCGCACTGTAGGTTCCCAATTCATGCGCCATTCCATTTTGCCGCCGTCTTGCAACATTTTGTCTGTAAAGAAAAAATTGTTGTAATTTTCGCCATTCCAATTTGCCGATTGAATATAGTAGTTTTTATCCGAAAGATTTTGGGAATGAATGGTAACATATTTATTTTCACCTGTTTGTATCTTGATATTTTCAAACAAAGGCGTACCAAATACATATTGATTGCTGCCAGGGCAAGCGGGATAAAAGCCCATCGCACTTAGCACATACCAAGCCGACATCTGCCCACAATCTTCATTTCCGCACAAACCCGTAGGCGTATCGTCATAAAATTCGGTCAAAATGCTATGAACTTTGTCCGCCACTTTCCAAGGAAAACCATTGTAAGCATAGAGGTATGCAAAATGATGCGAAGGCTCATTTCCATGCGCATACTGCCCAATTAAGCCCGTAATATCCGACTGTTCACGCCCTGTCATTTTTTCGGTCGTATTAAAAAGCTCATCTAATTTTTTGTCAAACTCAACAGCCCCGCCCATCAGGGTACTCAAACCCGAAATATCTTGTGGCACAGCAAACAAATATTGCCAAGCATTTGCCTCTGTGTAATGATTGTTCACTTCTGTGGGACGAAAAGGTTTGTACCAACCGCCATTCATTCTTGCTCGAAAAAACTTGGTTTCGGGGTCAAAAAGATTGCGCCATTGTTGAGAACGGCGTGTATAATGCTCATAATCAGCCGTTTTACCCAAAGCCTGTGCCATCTGTGCGATACACCAATCATCATACGCATATTCCAAAGTTTTGGAAACAGATTCATGCTCCTTGTCTGCACGCACAAAACCATTTTTTTTGTAAGAATCCAAACCCAAATGATTCATTTCTGCGGAATGTTTCATGGCAGCAAAGGCTTTTTCTGCATCAAAATCCCGTATTCCCTTGCTATATGCGTCCCAAATCACAGGCACAGCATGGTAGCCTATCATGCAATTTGTCTCATTTGCCGAAAGTTCCCACACAGGCAAAATGCCGCCTTCCTCATATTGTTGAATAAAAGTACGCACAAAATCATTGGTTCTTTTTCTGTCAATAATGCCCAAAAGCGGGTGCAAAGCCCTGTATGTGTCCCAAAGCGAAAAAACGGTGTAATAATCCCAGCCTTTTGCGGTGTGAATTTTGTTGTCTCTGCCCCGATACTGCCCATCTACGTCAGAATAAATATTGGGCGCAAGCATGGAATGATACAAAGCGGTATAAAAAGTGCGTTTTTGTGGCAACGTTCCACCTTCTACCTCAATTTTGGAAAGCTCTTTTTGCCAAGTGTCTTCAGCTTCTTTTTTGGTTTTCTCGAAATCCCAATGCGGAATTTCTTTTGCTAAGTTCTTATTTGCACCTTTTGCGTCCACCCCCGAAATGCCTACTTTTACCTCAATTTTTTCTTTTTTGCCAAAATCAAATGCTACTTTAGCCCCACTTTTGGCGGTATGATTATTTTTGTCCAAGGTATAATATCTTTCAAAAGGCTCAGAAAAAGTAATCCAAAAATATACCATCTGATTATTTGCCCATGCTTTAGAACGGCGATAGCCATATACTTCTTTTTTGCCTACATATAAAATCTGAAAATCTAATAATTCATCACGATGATAGAGGTCTAATACAATACCTGTGCGCAACGTGTTATTTGTTTCCGCAGGGCTTTGCGGCTCTTTTCCTTTTTGCTGATGTGCCGCATAGTCATAACGATGATAGCCGACCCTTGGGCTGACCGTCATTTCGCATAAAATCCCATTTTCAGGTCTTACTCCATAATATCCTGGCGAGGCAATTTCTGCTAAATGAGAATATGCTACTTCAAAATTGCGTGGAATTTCCCCTTCTTTTTCCCAAACAAAAGGCATAAGCAGAATATCGCCATAATCCGAACAGCCTGTGCCACTCAAATGCGTATGCGAAAAACCATACAACACTGAGTCGGAATAGTGATATGCCGAGCAGCCGTCCCAACCTGTGAGCCTTGTATCAGGGCTAAGTTGCACCATACCAAAAGGCATCGTTGCGCCAGGGTAAGTGTGCCCATGTCCGTCTGTGCCTACAAGCGGATTGACAAATTCCGTTTGCGCCAACAAGAAAAACGGCAAAAATATTGGAAGAAAGAGTAGTTTTTTCATAAAAAATATTTGGGGTAAAATTAGGGAATTTTTTTGGGGATACATTTATAATTTCTCACACATTTTACGTCAAACGATATCGAAGCGATGAGGTTCTCGCAGATGAGCCCTAATATTTCTTCAATTTGATAACAAAAAAAACTTAATTTTGCACGCAATTTATTTTATGGCAAATGTGCCGATTATTTCGATGAATATTCGAGAATTTAAAAAAAGCAAACTATTACAACCGAAACAGGGTATAAATGAAACTTTCCACACTCAATTAAAAAAATATGCCTTCAATTATTTCATACAACGTAAACGGCATTCGTGCTGCCATCAAAAAAGGTTTTTGGGAATGGCTCTACGCAGAAAATCCTGATATTATTTGTTTGCAAGAAACCAAAGCACATACAAACGATTTGGATTTTACGATTACACAACCTGAATCCTATCATGCTTTTTTTCATGCTGCCGAAAAAAAAGGGTATAGCAGCGTGGCTATTTTTAGTAAAGAAAAGCCTTTGCAGGTAGCATACGGCTGTGGAATGGAAAAATATGATGCAGAAGGCAGGTTTTTGCGCTTAGACTTTGCCGATTTTTCGGTTATGTCTGTTTATTTACCTTCGGGAACTTCGGGAGATGAAAGACAGGCTTTTAAAGAAGAATGTCTTGCCGATTTTTTGCCTTATATTACCGAATTACGCAAAACGATTCCAAATCTTATTTTGTGCGGCGATTTTAACATTGCACATCAAGATATAGATATTCATAGTCCCAAAACCAACAAAAATAGTTCGGGCTTTTTGCCGCAAGAAAAGGCATGGATGACGGACTTTTTGGCAACAGGTTTTACGGATACTTTTCGCTATTTAAACCCAAGCAGCCAAGCATATTCTTGGTGGAGCTATCGGGCAAATGCTCGCATAAACAACAAAGGTTGGCGCATAGATTATCTGTTAGTAACAGACACGTTGAAAGATAAGTGCTTATCTGCCAGTATTTTACCTGAAGCGGAACATTCTGACCATTGTCCGGTAAAGTTGGTGTTGAGCTAAAAGGATTTTACCGCTTAGGTTCTCGCAGATAAACGCAGATTGAACCGCAGATTTGCGCAAATAAACACTAAATTTGCGCAAATCTGCGTTCTTTATCTCCGAAAATCTGCGAGAAATTACTAATACCTTATTTCAACAATTCTAAAGCCTCCTCATTTTCGGGGTCAATCACAAGCACATTTTCAAAGCAAATTTGTGCATCTTCGTCCTCTCCCATCTCCAATAACATTTTGCCATAATACAAATGCGCAGGGGCATAATTGATGTCAAGTGCTAAGGTTTTGTGAAAATCGGCTTCTGCATTTTCATAATCTTTCAAGTGAAAATGCGACAAAGCCCGATTCATATAGGCAAGCGGATAATCGGCATTGATTTCAATTGCCTTATCAAAATACACAAGCGACTCTGTATATTTTTCTCGGCTTTGACATATTACCCCCAAATTTCCCAAAATAAAATCGGTAGGCAATTCCTCACTCGGCTTTAGATAGCTGATTTCGAGTGCTTTGAGGAAGTCTTTTTCAGCATCTACTATCTTATTCATGTTCAAATACACATTTCCCCTCGAATAATAGGCATTATCGGAATGAGGATTGAGTTCGATGAGATGACTGATTGCAGAAAGTGCTTCTTTGTAATTCGTTGTATAATAGGCATTTATCCCCAAATTAAGCCAAGCTTCTTCATACTTGGGAGAAATCGCAATCGCTTGGCGAAAATCCTTTTCAGCCTGCGCATGTTTTCCTTCAATCATACAAGCTGTGCCTCTTTCAAAATAAGCAGCCGCCTGATTTGCATCTAACGAAATAGACTGATTGAGGGCAGAAACGCCTTTTTCAATTTGCTGCAAAGACAAATAACAACGCCCAAGTGCCAATAAATAATCGGCTTGCTGCGTAAAAGCAGGTGTAGATTCTATCAACGAAATGGCGGTTTCGTAGTCTTTTTTGTTTATATAAGATTGAATATTAGATAGTTGCATGTTTTTAGCTATGTTTTTCAAAATAACGAATCATACCTGAATATGGGGCATTATTTTGTTGCATTTTGTGTATTTTGGCAATCGTTTTATTTTTTAACGTCTCAGAAATATTTGATTCTTGCAAGACCTCTTTTAGAATCGCATACGTTTCATAATACTGATACCTATCTTGCTTGAGCGAAATGCGATTCAATCCTAAGTCATTATCTATTGCTGCTTGATAATCTGCTGCATTAGGAAGATGTAGCAAAACAAAAATTTTTACTTCCTGTAATATTTTATCTACCTCATATCCAAAGAATTGTGTAGGCTCATCAAAATAAGGATTTAAAATAAATGGGCGTTCTTTTTGATGTAATTTCTTGAAATTAGCCCAGCGTTGTCCTTGCTTTTGATTCAGAGAATCGGGATTCATTTTACTTGACCTCTTTTGAATTACGGAAAGAGAACTTCTGATAGATATGTATGGAGGCATTTGCGGTGCATATAAAGTGGGAAATTTATCTTTTTTATAGCTTCTATTACAAATCTCACAAGCATATAAGTAGTTTTCATAACAATAAGCCAACCACCAATAAATAGACGAAGGACGATAATGTTCTACATCTGCAAAAGACGATTCTTTTTTATCTGCACCAATTGTATCTATCAATTTTTCACAATAGGCACATTTATAGCAGGTTTCAGCCATAAGTTGCGTCTTTGCTTCTCCCCATATTTTTGTAAATATAAATCTAGACTTTGTTCCTTGCAAGATTTCTTGTTGCTGTTTTAAGAGCTTTACATTGTAATCTATACGACTTTTGCCTCTGTATTTAGCTAAAATTGCAGCTTCTGTCCTTATTCTTGTCAGTGCTATCATATTCTATCTGTTTTCAAGTTCTGCTTTTATCTCTTGAAGTAAATGAAAATGTTCTGCTGAAAAATAGGCACTTCCTTTTTTGTGTGGAATTATTTGCAAAAAAGATACAATTTCGTCCCATTCTATTTGTTCTTCGCTTGTTTTATCTTGCTTTGCTTTTAGCACTTGATAACGAGCTTTCAAGTTTTCGACTTTGAACGATTCTGTACTGTGAAGCCCAAAAGCATCATGCGCAGTGAGCAAATCACTTACCAACATCTTGTCAGGACTTCCCTTAAATGCAAGCACATTTATGTTACCATTTTCTGCTTTTTTCAAAGTAAACAACTCTCCTTCACTTGCTTGCTGTGCAGTAAGTGGACTATGGGTAGTAGCAATTATTTGAAAAGAAGGAAGTTCTTTTTCCAAAAAATCTAATAAAGCTCTCTGCCATTTTGGGTGAAGATGTAGGTCTATTTCGTCTATAAGAATCAAACCATTTGTATGATTATCAAAAATATCTTTGGGAAAATTAGGAACACGATTTACATTTGCACCCCAGTTAAATTTCTCACTCCATTTAGACAATAAATCCCCTACTAATGCTGCCATATTTTGATAACCATCACTTAAAGCACTTAAAGGCAGTATATTATCATTTTCTTTAAATAACAATTGCTGCTCGGGTCTATTTATATCCCAAAAATCAATATTTGTCAAAAAAGCATTTAATTTTTCTTTTGTAAAATCATACATTTTCTTGTGTAAAGCCTCTTTTGAATTATAATCCAGTACTAATATCCATTTTATAAGTGGGTACAAAATATGTTCCCTATCAAATAAATTGGCAATAGATTTTGCATATACATAATTTTGTTTAGGTTCTAAAGCCAATTCATTAAATAAACTTAACTTTCGAGAAGCTCCATATCCATACACTTCATATTGAGAAAAAAGAGAGGGTGCATTTTCCCAATTCTTTCTAATAATATCTGTAGGTTTATCACCCAAACTCCACGCTAATTTTAACTCACGTCCATCAGTCGTAGTAGCATATATTCTACAAGTTGTTTCACCTTGTTTTATCCATTCATTAGGCTGCTTCAATAATTCAGAAATCGCATCAGGACTTGCCGTTACCAAAGCTATCGCTTTCAATAAATTGCTTTTTCCTGTTCCATTTTCTCCCAAAAGAATCGTATGTTTACGCACTTCTCCGTTCTCTTGTGTAAAAGAGAAGCGCAAATCATCAAATCCTTTGAAATTTTGTATATGTATTTCTTTTAAAAACATGATTTTCTATTAATTTTTGACAAAAAACTACCCCACCACCTTCTTCAACACCTCCACAAACTCCCACACGTCCAAAAAACTATTGTAAAGCGGCACAGGCGCAAGGCGTACAACATCAGGTTCACGCCAATCACAAATCACGCCATTTTCGCCCAAAGCATTGTGAATCGCTTTTCCATGTTGATGAAAGCGAACTGAAAGCTGACAACCTCTTTCTTTCGGGTCAGAAGGCGTAATAATTTCGATTAAATGTTTGAAATGAGACAATAGCAAAAATTCCAGATAAGCCGTTAGTTTTGTGCTTTTTTGGTTTAAACGCTGCATACCTACCTCATCAAAAATCTCCATAGAAGCCCGCAAAGCTGCCATCGAAAGCACAGGGGCATTACTCAACTGCCAGCCTTCTGCGCTGTGAATGGGCAAAAAACCATGACGCATTTGGAAACGGGTTTCCTTTTCGTAGCCCCACCAACCTGCCATACGAGGCGTATTGGGGTTTGTCGCATGTTTTTCATGGATAAAAACGCCTGAAACGCCACCTGGTCCCGCATTCAAGTATTTGTAACTACACCAAGCCGCAAAGTCCACACCCCAATCATGCAAGTGAAGTTCCAAATTGCCCGCAGCATGTGCCAAATCAAAGCCAACAATAATGTCTCGGCTATGTCCTTTGGCAGTAATATGCTGCATATCAAATACTTGACCTGTATAGTAATTTACGCCACCAATCAAAATTAAGGCAATATCATGCCCTTGTTCGTCTATAATAATGTCAATATCTTCTGTGCGAATACAGGTTTCACCTTGGCGAGGATAAATTTTTATTAAGCCTTCATTTGGGTCAAAACCATGCAAACGTAACTGCGATTCTACTGCATACGCATCAGAAGGAAAAGCATCGGCTTCTATCACAATTTTATATCTCCCCCCATTAGGGCGATAAAAAGAAGCCATCAATAAATGAAGATTTGTCGTTAAAGCATTCATTACCACGACTTCCGTAGGCAAAGCCCCTACTAAACGAGCGGTGCTATCTGTCAAAAATTCGTGATAGTTTTTCCAAGGATTTTTTCCCAAAAAATGCCCTTCT
>JAAFHL010000085.1:0-3801 GCA_013298365.1 Bacteroidota bacterium
TTGCCAATTTTGAAAAAATGGCAAAAGAAGATTTTCATTATATTGAAAGGACTCATTTTATTGAGAAAATGGAAAGTTTAGGAGAACAAAATATTATGTTTCTTCGCCCTCGCCGTTTTGGTAAGAGTTTGTTTGTAAGTATGTTAAAGTATTATTACGACTTGCAGCAAGCGGCAAAATTTAATGCTATTTTTGGCAAATATTATATTGGAAAAAATCCTATTCCTTTAAAAAATAGCTTTTATATTTTAGGTTTTGATTTTAGCGGAATTTTGACAGAGAGCGAAGAAAAAGTGCATGATGGTTTTTTGTTTAAAGTAAAAGTAGCCATCGAAACTTTTTTTGAAGATTATTTTCCACTTGAATTGGCAAACATTAGAGATAAATTAGCATTAATCAAAGAGCCAAATGAGGCAATTGGGATTTTATTAAAAAATGAAGCTGTTGGACAAAATGAACATAAAATTTACCTTGTCATAGACGAATATGACCATTTTGCAAATGAGCTAATCACTTGGAATATAGACATTTTCAAAAAAGTGGTAAGCATGAATGGTTGGGTTCGCAAATTTTATGAAGTAATAAAAACCGCTTCCGGAGATGGGATTGTGAGTAGGATTTTTATTACAGGCGTTTCCCCTATCACTTTGGATAGCCTTACAAGTGGTTTCAATATTATGAAATTCATGGGCAATCGGGAAGATTTGCATGAAATGATGGGCTTTACAGATGCGGAGGTTCTAGCGATTTTGAGTGGTGTGGGCATAAATGAAACGCAAATACCTGCGGCAATGGAAAACCTAAAAAATTGGTATGATGGCTATTTATTTTGCGAAAATATAGCATTTCCACGCTTGTATAATCCTGATATGGTTTTGTACTTTGCCTCAGAATATTTACCCATTCAAAAATATCCACGTAAAATGTTGGATATCAACATTATGTCGGACTATGGGAAAATTCGCCGCCTGTTTCAAATAGACAATGGAGAAGAAAAACGCTTGGGTATTTTGGAAGAATTATTGCAAAATGGGCAAACCATGATGAAAATAACAGACCAATTTTCTTTTTCTTCAGGTTTTACAGACAGAGATTTTGTGAGTTTGTTGTATTATATGGGCGTGGTTACGATTAAGGATATTCGAGCAGATAAAACCCTTTTTTGCATTCCAAATTATGTGATAAAACAACGCTATTTTGAATATTTTGGGCAAGTGCTGGCAGAAAAAACAAACTTAACGCCCGATGCTTTGGGCTATGGAAAGGCAGTAGATGTCATGATTTTCAACAATGATTTTATGTATATAGTAAATATTGTTTCCAAAATTATGGAAAAAATGTCGAACCGGGACAACATGAATTTTGGCGAAAAGCACCTAAAAAGTATTTTTATGGCGATTTTGATGACATCAGAAGCCTATTATTTGCATAGCGAATTGGAAATTGACAAAATGTATATTGATATATTTATCGAAAAAAGTATTCGTTTTAATATTCCTTATCAGTATTTAATTGAGTTTAAATATTATTCCAAAACGGAATATAATATCATGGTACGAAAAAGTCGTAGCAAAAAAATCGTTTCTACTATCTCTTGGGAAGAAGAAGTACAAGCTGCTCGTAATCAATTAGATGGCTATATTCAATCCGACTTTTTTCAACAGAAAACAGATTTAAAGTCGTGGCTGATTATATTTGTAGGACATGAGGCTAAGGTAGTAGAAATGCGGTAATTCCTATAATTTTTTTACTAAAAAATGGGTTACGTTTCAAGTTTATTCCTCTATCCCGCATTTCGACACCGCTCATTTCGGGATAGTTCGACAAGCTCACTAACCAAGCTCACTTCGGCAGGCTCAGTGGAGTCCAGTACAAGCAATGCAACGCACTGACAAGGGATAAAATATCGCTAAAAACCATAAATCACCCCCACAATTTGTGCCAAGGGGCGTGAACTTAGGGGAGGGAAAATATACTTACTTCCAAACCAATATTATCAAGCCTGCAATAATCAGCCTTGCACCTGCCTTGTTTCTATCTGCCATTATTTTACATTCAGAATACTTGGTATAATCTTTGCGGTTTCCATGAAAAAGCTATATATTGCACAAATATTTATCTTATTACGCAAAATGTCCTTTTTTTGCACACTCATTGTATCAAAAATAAGGGATTACACGTTATAAACCTTACATATAATTAACGACCAAACATACATACCATGTTTTTATTCAAACAACAGCTTCGCATATTGGCGGCACTCTTTTCTTTACTTTTGAGCTTTCAGACCATTTCTGCGCAAACACTTATCAATACAAAGTTGGGAGGTGAGCAAAATGATGTGGCAAATGGAGCTGTGCAAACGCCTTTGGGTGATTATGTAATGGCGGGATATACCTATTCTAAATCTGTTGGGAAAGCAGATTTGTGGGTTACTCGTATTGACAGAAATGGGGTGAAAGTTTGGGAAAAAACAATGGGAGGTCCAGGACATGATATTGCAAGTGATATTTTCTTGACAAAAGAGGGCGATTTTATGATTTCAGGATTTACAACGGAAATCCCTTCTAATGTAAATAAGGCTTGGATTGTGCGCCTCGACCCAAAAGGAAATGTGAAGTGGGAACAAAAAATAGGTACAGGTAAGGGTGATAAATTTAATGGTATCGCACAAACAATAGATGGCGGTTTTGTAGCAACAGGTATGACTCGCTCTTTTAGCAAAGATAACAAAAGCAAAGACGATGTTTTGGTGGTTAAATTTGATGCAAATGGTAGGCAAGTTTGGTTAAAAACCTTTGGCGGAGAAAGTGATGATGTAGGTAATGCAATTACCGTATGTAAAACAGGGGGTATGATTGTTGTGGGTTTGACCAAAAACAAAGTAACAAGTGATGCTGACATGTATGTTATAAAAATAGATGATACAGGGAAAGAAGTTTGGTCAAAAACCTTTGGTGGCGAGAAAAATGATGAAGCAAAATCAGTTGTAGAGTTAGTAGAGAGCAAGATAGCCGTAGCAGGTTGGACTGCTTCAAAAGGGAATGGAAAATTGGACGGCGAAGTGTTGATGCTCAATAGAGATGGTTCTTTGATTTGGGACAAAACGTATGGTCGTTCAGGCACAGATGCTTTTGCCCGCATTGTCAAAGCGAGTGATGGTACATTGGCAACAACAGGCTATACAGTACCTTATTCTGCGACCGAATCAGGACTTTGGGTAGTAAATATGGATTTAAAAGGAGAGGTAATTTGGGAGAAAAACACCACAAATGATAAAGATGAAATCGGTTATGCAATTGTTCCTTTGAAAGAAGGGGGATTTTTTGTGGCGGGAAGTACCACAAATGAAACCGCAGGCGGAACAGATATGTGGGGTTTGACCATGACAAGCAGAGGTTCTTTCAAAAATACACAACCTACTTCACTTGCAAACAATACGCCTAAACCTCCAAAGCCCGAAACGCCGCCTGTTACATCACCAAAACCTCCAAAGCCAGGTACCCCAGAAGATGTGAAAAACATGATGAAACCTAACCTATACATTCTTGCCGTAGGGGTTTCTGAATATAGCGACAATAAATACAACCTAACATTTGCACACTCTGACGCAGATTCTATTGCTGAAATGTTTGGCACAATGAAAGGAAAACTATTTAATAAAGTGCAAATGCGCAAACTCCTTAATGAAGACGCAACTTTGGTAAATATCAAAACGGCAATTAGTTGGTTGGAATCAGAAGCCACGCAAAAAGACATGGTCGTTATGTTCTTTTCTTCGCATGGTGCATTAGACAATAA
>JAAFHL010000085.1:3811-13719 GCA_013298365.1 Bacteroidota bacterium
AGGCAATTTGTATTTACTTCCTTATGATTTTAGTCCTGTGAGTTTGTTTGCTACGGCACTCAATATCAAAGATATAACTAATGGAATCAATGGAACACCTTGCAAAAAATTGATTTTCATGGACGCTTGCCATAGTGGTCAATCTGGTAATGACTTATTGGAATTTGCCGCAATCAAAGATATTTCGGTTGATGACATTGTCAAGGAAATTTCTAACGCAGAGCCAGGAATATGTATTATGACCTCTTCTTCTGGAAAAGAATATTCTTATGAAAAGAAATCTTGGGGGCATGGTGCTTTTACAAAGGCGATTTTGGAGGGTTGTATGCAAGGCAAAGCGGATTACAATCAAAACAGTGCCATAGATTTGAATGAGTTGGATTTGTATGTCTCGGAAAGGGTCAAAGACCTCACAGGTGGCAAACAACATCCTTTTACCCCTATCAAATTATTTGGAAGTATTCCTATATTTTATTTGAAATAAAGAACGCAAAAAATAGCAAACGTCTGGCATTTATTTGTCAGGCGTTTTTTTTCAAAAAAACTAACGAAAATCTGATAAACTTCGTGTATATTAATAAATCATTTGCGTTAATCTGCGCTTTTCATCTCCGAAAATCTGCGAGAACCACATCTGCGTTTATCCGAAAAAATAAAACACATTCAATTATGTTAAACAAATTTTCATTTCTTTGCTTCTTACTTGCTTTTTCCACTTTCCTTCAAGCCAAAAACTACGCTAATCTCTACGAAAAATTGGTAGAGGTAAATGCACAATGGCAATTTCAACAAGATTTACCGAAACAAGTTTTTGCTGAAAATGCCCTCTTAGACGAAAACAAAGCCATTCAAATGCACTTACAACTTGTGGAACAAACCCTACGCAAAAGAGACATTTCGCACCTTTCGCCTACACAACAAAAAAATCGTCTTAGTGCTTTAACGAATTTACATGGCTATTGGAAAAAAAGCGTTTTCCCAAAAAATGAATATCTTCCCTACCGAAATCCCGTTTTTATCGACAAATATAATACTTTTTGTGCCGTAGGTTATTTGGTAAAAATGTCGGGCAATGAGGCTGTTTCAAGAGAAATTGCTGCTACACAAAACTTTGCATACCTTTATGAAATTCAAAGTGAAAAAATAGTAGCTTGGGCGCAAGAATATGGCTTTACTTTGGCAGAATTGGCGTGGATACAACCTGGTTACCCTGCGGCAATGCCTACTCAAGCCATGAGAAATGGCGTAGGTGGCACTGTGTATGATATGATGATGGGGACAATGGGGACCGATTTGATACACGTTGCAGGGGATTTTCCCAATGGTGTTTCTACCTATTCTTCAGGTTTTGCGGGATATGATTGGTTTATGCAAGCAAATATTACAGGCGGAAACGTGTATGCACTTGCTTATTGGAACAATATGCCTGTGTATGGCGGCAATTTTACCGCAATCAATGGTATATCCGTCTTCAATATTGCACAATTTAACCTCACAGGTATGGGATTTTCGCCGATGGGAACGCTAAATGGCGTGGTAAAAGATTTATTGGTGTATAATAACAACCTCTATGCAGCAGGTTCTTTTGGTTTAGCGATTTGGAATGGAAATGAGTGGATTAATTTGGGGGAAACAAATGGCATTGTGAATTGCTTGTATGAATGGAAAGGAGACCTTTATCTTGGCGGAGACTTCACACAAATTAGCGGTCAAAGTTGTTCAAATGTAGTCAAATTCAATACAGGAACATTTTCTGCGATTGGTAATCAAATACATTTGCCTGTACACGCCCTTTGCAACTATGAAGATACGCTCTATATTGGCGGCGATTTGCATCAGATGACAGACACTGCCCAGGCTTATGGTTTTGTATGGAGATGGGACAATACGAGTTTAGACAGTATTTCTTTAGCCATGAAAGGACATGCAATTTATGCTTTTGCAGATGCAGGGACAAAATTATATGTGGGTGGAAGTTTTAGTGAGGCAGGCTTGGCAATGGATTTTGGCAAAAATTTGGCAAGGATTGAAAAATATGGGGCATATCATGCAGCACAAATGATAGAAATATTTGACGCGCCTGTTTATTCCCTCAAAACAGATAATAATGTATTGTATGTAGGTGGCGCATTTACCAGCAATTATCTAGTCAATAACTTTGGTGGGATAGGCAATTTCACCTATCAAATTACGGACATTTCCGCACCTTCACAAACAAATATCACCGTTTTCCCCAACCCAACTGCGGACTATATTGAAATAAAAGATTGGGAAAAAATATCGCCACAAAGCCTTGTGATTGTGAGAGATATGATGGGCAAAACTTTGTATCAAGCACCTATTTCTGCAAAAATAGACCTAAGCAACCTGCCTTCAGGAACGTATATTTTACAAATTGAAAATGGAATCAGCAAAATAGTGAAGCAATAATAGAGAGAAGGTTTCCTTTGCTAAAATAAGCCGTTTCAGGTATTTTTCATTACCTGAAACGGTTTTGCATGATAAAATCCATCTATTCTTTTTCAAATATTAAAGATTGTGGCAGCATCAAAAGAAATAGAATCGCTTTTTCATAATCCAACGCCTCATAGCAGAAACCCAATCTTGCCAAATTTTTATAATAATCGTTTACGTGTGTGTAATAATATTTTTCTGATTTAATATACCAAGCCCTTTCGCCTAACTTTTCGGCTAAAAACCATTTCTCTAACAGGCGTGAAATTCTACCATTGCCATCGCTAAACGGGTGAGTATTGACAAACACCAAATGTATGAACGCAGCATAATAAAAAACTTCTTCAATGCTTAATTTTTTTTTCAAAAGTACTTCGATTTCTTTCCATAATTTGCTATATTGTTCTTTTACGATTGCCAAAGGTGCGGCTTCGTATTGTATTTTGCCCGTTTTATGTTCCATTACCAGCATTTCTGTTTTTCTCATTGCACCTTGTTGTGTTTGTGGCAGCAAGTGAGTTGCAATCAGCTTATGTGCTTGTAAAAAACTGGGCAAGTTCAAGCTATTTTCATTCGCAAAAAGATAGGCTTGGTATAAATCATTGGGCTTTTCGGTGAGTTCAGGCAAGTATTCAATTTTCAACATTTTATGTTTTACATAGCTGTCTAGTTCCATCTGCTCGCCTTCTATTTTGGAAGATGACATGACAGAAACGGAGGTATAAAAGGTAAAACTATGGGGTGCTAATGCAATTTGTTCAATTGCGGTAAATTCGGCTTGAATATCTACGTCCAACATAGATTTCCATTGCTTAAAGTATTGATGTGATATTAGTTTTTTCATCTGTTATTTTGCAAATTATCCTAATTTCGGCTGCTCACTAAATTTCGCTAATAATCTTCCAAAAACACGGAAAGGTCGTTTATGACTTGCTGTTGATATGGTTTGAGTTCCATTTATATATTTTCTATTTTAGTAATCCAATCGTTAAATCGAGGGCATTTTGAACAATTTTTTGCTAATCCAATATCGTATGCGAATAATAGGGCAATAAAACGCAAAGTGCCATCGGATAGTTGATAAGCTGAAAAGTTAGACGCTGAGTCTCCTTTATCTATCCAACGTAATGCTATTTCACTCTGTGTACCTTTTAACTTTCTCGGTTCTAAGATAAAATCTTTAATATAAGGAGCGATAGATTGTATCGTTTTGAGTATCCTTGTGTATATTTAAAGTATATTATCCACCTTTTCCTCCATCAACATGTCGGCATATATTTCCTGCCTCAATATTTAGGTTTTTGGTAACAAATACCACACAAAATAAAGCAAAGTTTTTTGTTTATCCTAATTTCGGCTGCTGTCCCATGGCTTTCTGATAAAAACTTAAACCACAAAGTTCACAAAGAAAAGCTAACACAAAGAACACAAAGTAGGCTTTTTTTCTATCCATTTTTGTGTTCTTTGTGAATCCTTTGTGAACTTTGTGGTGAGATTAGCGATTTTTATAAAACTATTTTTTTTTATGAGAAAGCCATACTGCTGTCCAAATTTTTTCCAAAAAACAAAAAAAATGTAAATTACATAAAAAAATACTATCTTTGCACGCATAAATAGAAAAAGTAAGAAAATCACTTGCGTTTTCTCTTTATGGTAGCAAAAATAACGTACTGCTTATGTTCATCTGTAAAATGAACATTTGACCCGATTGAGACAGAGAAATTTAACGAAGAAATTATGATAGCATTTAGAAACGACATTTAAGATGAATACGAAGCTGACTAAGAAAAATCTTTTGCAACGCATGGAGCATAATCCTGGTTTAGTGCATTTTTGTTCTGCGTTTTGCCCATCAGATTCGTATCATGTTCCAGATTTATTTTCTTTTGGTAAAATAAATCCACTTTCTGCAATTAATTGATTTTCAGTATGTAAGAGCAAAAATACGCTAAAATAGTCCGAAAATTGTGCTAATTGTGGTCATATCTGTACAGCAAAGTTGCATCTAAAATTGCGAAAATCATTTTTTGATAGTACCTTTGCATCCGTATTTCAATATATAACCGTTCAAAAAAGAGTTGATTCGCAGGCTTTTATGTTTTTCTCGCAAAAACAAGCCAGAGAATATCACTTTTTTAGCACAAAAAATCATTTTTCCCGGACTTAATGGCGGACAAAAACGAACATCGTTTATTTAAAGTAGCTCGTGAATTGAATCTCAGTTCCAGCTCTATTGTTGAATTTTTGCACAAACAGGGACATGCTGAAGTGGTTGAGGACTTAAATGCCAAGATAAATAACCCACAGTATGAACTGCTATTGAAACAATTCGCGCCGGATAAACTTACAAAAATCAAGGCGGAGGACAGAGGCGATTCTCCCCAAACCTTAGTAACTAAGGAGTACGAAGAGGGCGATGCGCATATCGTTCCTACACACCAGCTTAAAGTGGGCTTAGATGGCATTCAAAAACCAAAAGTTGTTGGCAAAATAGATTTGGAATCGTTTCGCCGCAAAACCCCACAATCCATTAAAAAAGAGGAGACTGTTATCGAAAGTAAAGTAGAAACGCCTTCCTTTGACGAGATTAAGCCCATTCTCAATTTCCCTATTCCGCAAGTAATAGAGAAGCCTGAGCCAAAAGTGTTGGAAAAAATTGAGTCTCCTGTTATAATGAAAGCAGAGACGATTGTTCCTCCCCAAAAAGAAGTGACAGAACCCCAAAAACCTGTCATGCCTGAGCCGCAGCCTAAACCTTTGGCTGACGAGAAGAAAGAAGACAAGAAAATCATTGAGGCAAAAGAGCAAACTTCTGTTCATAAACATGAGTTGAAGAAGATTGTGCGCAAAGATACTCCCTCAAATGATGGCAAAACGGTTTTACCACACAAGGACTTAACGAGACGTGATAAACCATTCATTTCCAAAGACGAAAAAGCGAATGACAAAAATCTATCTATTATAACGGAAAAACCTAAACCGCAGATTTTAAAACCTGCGGCAAAAGTTGAGCCAGAAGCCGAAGATGTTGAAGAGTTCGTAGAGCCTTTAGACGTGATTCGTGCAAGCGGTAATGTGCCACAACTTTCAGGCTTGAAGGTGTTAGGCAAAATAGACTTGGAATCTGCTAAGAAGAAAAAAACAAGTAAAGACCGTAAGCGTGAGCGTGTTAAAGACAAAGACAGAAAAGTCTTGGTTAAATCAACTTCGTCTGATAAAGATAAAGAAAGACTTGATCGTGAAAATAGAGAGCGAGTTGTTGAAAAACCTACCGGACCAAGAACCAAAATTGTAGATGGAAAAGTTGTGCCGCTAACTCCAGAAGAGTTGGAGGAAGATGCAAAACGCAAACGCAAACGCAAGCGTAAGCGCAAAAAAACAGGTACAGAAACAACGGTTCAGCAAACTATTTCGCAACCCAAAGACAAGGCAAATATCATTACGCCCAAAGACCTCAAAAAGCGTAAAGACAAGCCCGACGAAAAACTTGTGCAGCGTTCTATCAAATCGACGTTGCAGGAGATGCAAAAAGGTGCGGGTAGGTCTCGACAAATGGCTCGTAGAGATAAGCGTGATACGGCTGCCAAAAGACGTGAAGACAGAAAGCAATTTGATGACGAACAATCACTCATTCTGCGCATAACGGAATTTATTACGGCTAATGAGTTTGCAAACTTATTGGAAGTACCTGTAAATGAGATTATTAAGAAGTGTTGGGAGTTGGGTAAAATGGTGAACCTAAACCAACGCCTTGACGCAGAAGAATTGACCATCATTGCGGAAGAATATGGCTTTGAAATTGAGTTTATAGATGTTACAGAGGAAGACTTGGCACAAGAAGCAGATGTTGATTTGCCAGAAGATATGGTAAAACGTAATCCTGTAATTACGGTTATGGGACACGTAGACCACGGTAAAACAACTTTGCTTGACTATTTGCGCAAAGCAAATGTAGTAGCTTCAGAAGCAGGTGGAATTACGCAGCATATTGGTGCGTATCAGGTTAAACTCAAAACACAAGATACCGTTACTTTCCTAGATACGCCTGGTCACGAAGCCTTTACTGCGATGCGTGCAAGGGGTACAAAAGTTACTGACGTAGCGATTATTGTGGTTGCCGCAGATGACTCTGTGATGCCTACTACTAAAGAGGCGATTTCTCATGCGCAAGCAGGTAATGTACCGATGGTTTTTGCTATCAATAAAGTGGATAAAGACGGTGCCGACCCCGAAAGGATTCGTACACAGTTGGCAGGCATGAATTTATTGGTAGATACATGGGGCGGCAAATATCCTTCGCAAGATATTTCGGCTAAAAAAGGGATTAACATAGATGATTTGCTTGAAAAAGTGATTTTGGAAGCAGAAATTCTTGACCTCAAAGCAAATCCTAAACGCCATGCAAGTGGCAGCGTAATTGAGAGCCGTTTGGACAAAGGGCGTGGAAACGTAGTAACTTTGTTGGTGCAAAATGGAACACTACGTGTAGGAGATGTGATGGTTGGGGGTATCTATTATGGAAAAGTAAGGGCGATTTACAACCAAAAAGGCGAAAAAATCAAAGAGGCTGGACCTTCTATGCCTGTGCAGATTTTGGGACTTGCGGGTTTGCCTACTGCGGGAGATAAATTCCAAGTATATGCCGAAGACAGCAAAGCGAAAGAGATTGCTACAAAACGTCAAGAGTTGTACAGAGAGCATCAACTTCGCCAGAATAAACGCATTACTTTGGACGAAATTGGTCGCCGTAAATTGCTGGGTAACTTCCGTGAGTTGAACATTATCATCAAAGGAGACGTAGATGGCTCGGTAGAGGCACTTGCAGGTTCATTGCTCAAATTGTCAACTGAAGAAGTTGCGGTCAATATCATTCTCAAAGGTACAGGTGCGATTAGTGAAGGGGACGTTTTGCTCGCTACGGCTTCCGATGCGATTATTATTGCCTTCAATGTTCGTCCTAATGCAAAAGCTCGTGACTTGTCTGAAAAAGAAGGTGTGAGTATTCGTACATATAGCGTTATTTACAATGCGATTGACGATGTCAAAGCAGCACTCGAAGGCATGTTAGCACCTGAAATGCAAGAGGAAATCACAGGTACACTCGAAATCAGAGAAGTATTCAAAGTTACCAAAGTTGGAAATGTGGCAGGTTGCTACGTTACAAGTGGTAAGGTTGAGCGTGCAAATCCGATTCGTGTTATCAGAGATGGCGTAGTATTAGCCGACACAACGATAAGTACCCTTAAACGTTTCAAAGATGACGTGAAAGAAGTAACTTATGGCTATGAATGTGGTGTACAAGTCAATGGTTTCGGCGATATTCAACAAGGGGATATTATCGAAAGCTATAAAGTGAAAGAAGTAAAACGTAAATTAGGTTCATAAAAGACTAATACTCAAATAAACAATACTGTCAGTATGAATATACTGGCAGTTTTTTTGTGCAAAAATTTAGACTTCATAGCCCACTTCTATGCCCAAATCTTCGATTTTGCCTGCACCTTCTCTTATCACAATGATTTCATTTTCATTGCTACAATCTATAATCGTAGAACCTTCATAGCCCCCGATGCCACCATCTATCACCATATCCACCAATTTTTCATATTTTTCATGAATGAGTTCAGGGTCTGTGATATATTCGTTGATGTCATCGTCTTCACGCAAACTCGTAGAAACAATGGGATTTCCCAAAGCTGTTACAATCGCCGTAGCAATCGCATTATCTACAACCCTAATGCCAACCGTTTTGCGGCGAGATTGAAAATGGCGTGGAATTTCGTGCGAAGCTTCTACAATAAACGTAAAAGGGCCTGGCAAAACCCTGCGCATCATCTTAAAAAGGGGCGTATGAACGTGAAGTGCATATTTTCCCATGGTTTTCAAATCCTGACAAATGCACGAAAGATTTGCTTTTTCAGGCTTTATGCCCTTAATGCGACACAATTTTTCTACTGCTTTTTTGTTATTGATGTCGCAACCTAAACCATAAACAGTGTCAGTAGGATAAATAATAATGCCGCCATTTCGCAAGCAATCAGCAACCTGCTTGATGAGACGTTCTTGTGGAGAATCTTGATGTATAGATATTAGCATATTTAAAAATGTATATAGATGAAAATTAACTTATATTACAAAGTTACGAAAAAAAAACATACTATCAAAATTTGGAAAGTCGAAAATATCTCCCTAAAATTGCATGGAACTTTCTTCGCTCCAAAATGAGTAAGGAACGAGTGAAAAATAAGTTGTTAAGGTTGTCCATTCTGTAAGAATCCAGAAAACTGATACTGAATCACTTAGCTTTTCTGGATTCTTGCAGAATGGCTATCTTATTTTTCACTCGTTCTAAGAAATCATTATCATAAAAAAATATTATGCCAAAATTCCCAATTCATAACCTAAAAGCGTGGGTTAGCGAAAATCGTCACCTACTCAAACCGCCTGTAGGCAACAAAGTTGTTTATCAAGAAACCGAAGATTTTATTGTAATGGTCGTAGGCGGACCGAATGTGCGCACTGATTACCATTACAATGAAACAGAGGAGTTTTTTTACATGTTAGAAGGAAATATGGTGCTGCGTATTCAAGAAGCGGGCAAAGCGGTTGATATTCCCATCAAAGAAGGTGAGATATTTTTGTTGCCAGGCAAAGTACCTCATTCCCCTCAAAGAGAAGCAAATAGTGTGGGCATTGTTATCGAAAAGATACGAAGTGCAGAACATACAGATGGGTTGAAATGGTTCTGCGAAAAATGTAATCATCTATTGTATGAAGAATATTTTAAGATGGAAAATATTATGACGCAGATGCAAAGTGTTTTTGAGAAATTTTACAGAGACAAAGCTGCATGTACCTGCCAAAAATGTGGACATGAACTTATGCCACCCGAAAAATATCGGAGTTAGTCAAAGTAATATTCTATTTATAAAAGCCTATTTAGTCCAAAGCTAAATAGGCTTTTTGTCTGAAAAAGATTATTTAGCTTTTTTTTAGCCAAATTGCAAAAAAAGTTAAACTTTTTCTTGCATAATCGAAACTTTTGTAGTAACTTTGTCGTATAAATTAGCAAAACAGAGATATTGATACTTCATAAGCGCAATTATTTTAAGGGGATTTAATAAAGGGTTTCTCATGGGCGGGCGTGATGTTTGCCCACCCTTTCCCCCTAAAAGAAAATAATACGATTATAATATTATATCTTCTATTTTTGTGTTAATTTTACACATTCAAACTTTCTGCGAAAGTCTGTATTGTATCATCTGCGATTTTCAATCAACATACGTATTTATCATTATTATTTCCCCATATCATGGCAAAAGAAAGCAAAAACGACAAAGTGGACAAGCATGAAAAAGAGCAGAACGAAAAGCTCAAATCATTGGCTTCTACATTGGACAAATTGGACAAAACCTACGGAAAAGGTGTCGTAATGAAATTGAGCGATACAGCAG
>JAAFHL010000086.1 GCA_013298365.1 Bacteroidota bacterium
GTTGAGGGTAGGATATTGCCCGTTTTGGATAAGAATGTCGGTTGCAGTCATTAAATTATGTTACAAATATGATTTACAGAAAAATATGGGCGCAAAGTTACTACAAAAGTGAGGGAAATTGCAAATGTCATTTGTTTTTGTAGGACTTTCTCATAAAAAATACTTGATTAAAAGATTACATTTTACCACAAAGGTCTCAAAGGATTCAAAGGACACAAAGATTTATCAAAAATAAGCTACTTTGTGTGCTTTGTGTGGGCTTTTCTTTGTGAACTTTGTGGTTTTGTTTTTTATGAGAAAGTCATTTTTGTTTTTGTAGGGAAATATGAAACTTTTCTTTTATTCAAGTTTTTATGTTAATTTTGGGGGCTGAATTGCCGTAAAAATGTAACATTGAATATGTCTGATACAAATAAACCAAACAAAAGCGGAAAGATTTTCGACAAAAAACTTTTCTCTCGCCTTTTTGCCTATACAAAACCTTATCGAAATTACTTTATTTTAGGTATTTTTCTCACCATTATCATTTCTTTGGTTTCTCCTATAAGACCTATTATTTATCAATATATCATTGATAATCAAGTTACTAAGGGAAGTATAAGTGGTGTAAGAATGTTTATCTTAGCAACTTTGGGCATGTTAGTCTTAGAGACCTTGCTCGGCTATGCAAATACGTTACTTACAAACTGGCTCGGGCAGAGCGTTATTAAAGACATTCGTAATCAGATTTTTCAACATTTGTTGCGCCTGCGCCTTAGCTATTACGACAACACGCCGATTGGTCAGCTACAAACTCGAACAGTAAGTGATGTAGAGACCTTGAATGATATTTTTCGCTCAGGGGTTGTGAAAATTTCGGGTGATATGCTACAACTTGTGGCGATTGCAGGTGTGATGTTTTACCAAAATTGGAAACTCACGTTGGTCATTATGGCAACTGTACCATTGATGATTATTACTACTCGTGTTTTCCAAAAAAACGTAAAAGTAGCTTTTCAGAATGTACGAAAAGAAGTGAGTGCTATGAATACCTTTTTGCAGGAGCATATTTCGGGCATGAACATTGTCCAGATTTTTAATAGAGAAAATGTTGAATATGAACGTTTTCACGATATAAATATGAACCTTCGCAAAGCGAATGTAGCTTCTGTTTTGTATTATAGCATCTTTTTTCCTGTCATCGAAATCATTTCAGCACTTGCACTTGCCTTGTTAGTTTGGTATGGGGTAGGGCAAATTATTGCAGGAAAAGAAATGACTTTTGGAACGATTGTGGCATTTGTGATGTATGTGCAGATGTTTTTCCGCCCAATTCGTATGTTAGCCGATGAATTTAATACCTTACAATTGGGAATGGTGAGTGCCGAGCGAATTTTTAAGGTCTTAGATACAGATGAATTTATTGAAGATACGGGCAAAAATCCCAATATTCCTACGAAAGAAAACCTTAGCATTGAATTAAAAGATGTTTGGTTTGCTTATAAAGAGGAAGACTGGGTGTTAAAAGGCGTTAGTTTAACGGCAAATGCGGGCGAAAAAATTGCATTTGTAGGCTCGACAGGTTCAGGTAAAAGTACGATAATCAATCTCATAGGTCGTTTTTATGAAATACAAAAAGGAGAAATTTTGATAAATGGCATAAATGCCAAAGAGTTTCCCTTAGATGACTTGCGCAGCACGATGGGCGTAGTTTTACAAGATGTTTTCTTGTTTTCGGGCAGCATTTACGACAATATTACCTTAAACAATCCCGAAATCCCCTTAGAAGTGGTCAAAGAGGCGGCAAGACAAGTGGGTGCAGCCGACTTTATCGAGGCATTGCCAGGCGGCTACGACTATCAGGTGCGAGAAAGAGGTGCAACTTTGTCTTTGGGGCAAAGGCAGCTTATTGCTTTTGCCCGAGTTTGGGTGTATGACCCTGCGATTTTGATTTTGGACGAGGCTACTGCAAACATTGACACCGAATCAGAGGAAATCATTCAGCTTGCGATTGACAGAGTCATGTCAGGTAGGACTTGTATTTTGGTGGCGCATCGCCTTTCTACAATTCAAAAAGCCGACAAAATTGTTGTACTTAGCAAAGGCGAAATCTTAGAAATGGGCAATCATCAGGCACTTTTGGCAAATAAAGGGACGTATTTTGATATGTTTCAGTTGCAATTTGCCTAAGCATCAGAAAATATTAGTAACTTCTCGCAGAGTTTCGCAGATAAAAGCCCTGATTTGCCTAAATCTGCGTATTGAGCGATACAAGAACAAAAAATAGGCGTTTTTGTGAAAAAATTGTATATTTGCGTTATAAATAAAACAATAAAATTATGGCAAAATATATCAATCCATATACAGACTTTGGTTTTAAAAAACTGTTTGGAGAAGAAGGCAATAAAAACTTGTTAATTGATTTTTTGAATCAGTTACTACCTTTACATCATCAAATTGCAGATTTAACATTTCAAAACGTTGAACAATTGCCAGATACGATTGAAGAACGGAAAGCGTTTTTTGATATTCACTGCAAATCGGC
Organism: Bacteroidota bacterium; assembly: GCA_013298365.1. Taxonomy (GTDB): domain Bacteria; phylum Bacteroidota; class Bacteroidia; order J057; family J057; genus JAAFHL01. The sequence continues at coordinate 2,525 of JAAFHL010000086.1, forward strand.
AAGTGGGGAACGATTCATTGTAGAAATGCAAAAAGCAAAAGTTGATTTTTTCAAGGATAGGGCATTGTATTATCTTAGTTATCCGATACGAGAACAAGCGCAACGAGGGGAATGGAATTTTGAACTTAGTGCAATTTATTTTATAGCGGTATTAGATTTTTGGTATGAGCCTGAGAAAATAGCCAAATTCGATCGTTATGTTGCACTGAAAGACCAATATGATGATCCTTTTTATGATAAGTTGGGATTGATATTTTTACAGATGCCAGCATTTAAAAAAACGGAATCAGAACTAGAAACGCATTTTGATAAGTGGGCATATTTTCTGAAAAACTTAGAGACAATGGAAGACATTCCGCAAATCTTGAATGAATCTGTTTTCGCACAAGCTTTTAATACTGCGGAAGTGGCTAATTTGTCAAAACAGCAGCGAGAAGATTATGAGAAAAGTAGGTTGAGCTATATAGGAATTAAGCAAGTTACTGAAACCGCAGAAAAAGATGGTGTGAAAAAGGGAGTGGAGAAACGGAATCTTGAAATAGCTAAAAATCTAAAACAGATGGGGCTTTCAGATATAGATATTCAAAAAGCAACTGGACTGCCCCAAGAAGAAATTCAAAAAATATAAAATCGCTCAATATATTCATCTACGCCTGCGCATGCTAACCGAAACGCAGCAGGCATGGGTGCAGATTTTTCCGTTAAGCTTGCTAAAACATTCTTTATCTGCGTTCATTCTTGTAGTGAGCTATGCCGAACTATGCGAGAACCTAAGCCATTACAAATATTATTTATTTACGATGAAAAAACAATGGCTACAAAATCCCATTTTTGATGGCTTTTTCATTTTGTTACCGCATTATATTGGGTTGATATTGCTGCTTTTGTTTCCCAATGTGTTTGCGCAGTTTTCGGAAAATATTCCTACGATTGCGTGGGTAATATTGGTGCTGTGTGTAGATGTGGCGCATGTTTATTCTACTTTGTTTAGAACTTATTTTGACAAAATGGCTTGGCAGAAAAATGCAAATACCCTTATCTTTATTCCTGTTATTTGCTTAATTTTGAGCATATTAGCCTATTCTATTGATGGCTTATTATTTTGGCGATTGCTCGCCTACACCGCCGTTTTTCACTTTATTCGGCAACAATATGGCTTGCTCAAATTGTATCTACGCAAAATAGAAGTGCCTCAATGGTCAAATGAGATAGATATGTATCTTATCTATTTATTTACGTTTTTGCCCATTTTAATTTGGCATTTTACAGGCAACAAAAATTTTAATTGGTTTGTAGAAAACGACTTTTTTTACTTAAAAAATGAAATCTTAGCACAAATATTTACCTATATTTTCTATGTTATTTTTGTTTTTTACGTGCTAAAAGAAGCATTTATTTACCAAAAACATCATATCATCGCCCTTCCCAAAATGTTATTGCTCATAGGCACGGCGGCTACTTGGTTTATAGGCATTGTGTTATTGAATGGCGATTTAAGTTTTACCTTATTGAATGTTGTTTCGCATGGCATTCCCTATATAGCCTTAATTTGGTTATATGGCAGCAAAAATTATCGAGAAAATGAAAGTCATCATTTTCTGAAAAAAGTCTTTTCAAACATGGGTTTGCCCATTTTTCTTGCCCTGCTATTGCTTTTTGCCTTTGTAGAAGAAGGAATATGGGACGGTTTTGTTTGGAAAGAACATAGCCATTTTTTTGCATTTTTCCAAAGCCTACCCGATATGAATGACAGCAAATACCTGAAAATCATTGTCCCTATTTTATCTTTACCGCAGCTAACCCATTATGTATTAGATGGTTTCATCTGGAAAATAAACGGAGACACTTTTTATTGGAAAAAATTGATGTGAGGAAAGAGTGAAAAATAAGTTGTTAAGGTTGTCCATTCTGTAAGAATCCAGAAAACTGATACTTAAACATTTAGCTTTTCTGGATTCTTGCAGAATGGTTAGGAATGTGCCTGAAATAACATTCTGTTTCCCGTAGTGATTTACGCAGTAAACCCCTACAAACAAAAAATATATCTCGTTCTTGAGTTTATTTTTTATTAATTTCATCTTTTAAAAGCGCAACTTCCTTTTTGAGCAAAGCAACTTCTTCCATCAAAGCTTGTGTAGCAGAAACATTTAAAGTAAAAATCCTATCATAATCTACAGCTCGAAAATCCGCCACTTTTTTGCCATAAATAAAAAAGTCTTGGGTAGGTGGATTTCTCCATTCTTTTAGCATAAACGTATAATTATCAAGTACTTCTATCTCTTGCTCATATACTCTGTCGCTCATCATTCTTACTACATCGCCTGTTGCAAAATCATGTTTCCCTAATGTTGTAATAATGAGTCTTCGATTTGCTTCATCATACTTATAGTATTTTGCAGCAGCATAGACATTCGGAATAAAATCGGGAGATTGACTCACCGCTTCGGGAAAAACAGTTTCAATTTGCTGCGCAATAAAGCCTTTTTTTCCGCTATTTCCTTTGTTTGCTACATCTATATGGGTATAATTCGTAACTTGCAAAGCTGCCAAAGTTGCCATATCTTGCTTTTTATCCGAAATAGAAAGTATTTTTTTCATTCTTTTGTCTGAAAAAGCATTAAATTCGGAAGCTCTAACCCGATTAGAAGCCAAAATAGAAACTTCTATATTGCCACTTCCACAACCAAAATTATGACAATTTGCCAAGTTATAAAAAGCATAAGTGCCACTGTTCATGAGTGTACTCCCAAAAACTTCCAAAGGAGCAGTCGGATTTGTTGTTCCTATGCCCATTCTCCCCTGATTTGTAACCGTAATATACGGAATATAAGTCGTTGTAGGGCTTTGTGTCGCCCCGATTTGCAATCTATCCAAGCCATTTCCATTGTCATTGCCCAAATTGATGCGCAAATCATTTTCATCGCTTGCATTTTGATAGTTATACATCGTCATTTCGTCAGAATTGAAGCCATTCACATTGCCAAAATAGAGTTTTCGCCCTTCTTGCGGGTAAACAGGAAATAAAACGGGCATATCTTCGCCAAGCGCAATATCGCCTCCTACTTGTAATTTATAATTCGGCAGGATATTATTTATGCCAATATTTCCATTTGGCAAAATATTCATGCGATTTACAATGGTAAAATCACTTGTATTTTTGGTGCTAAAAGACATGCCCCCCGAAGTATTTCCAAAGCCATAATTACTCCCCGTATAACAAGCCATTTCTCCCACAGGCTGAAAATTGAAGCCATCAAACGCCTGAAACGCATAATTTCCCACATATTCATTGCTGCCTTTTGTGGTAGGCGCAAGCAAAGTCCCTTTTGAGGCTTGCATCACAAAAGAGGTGTAGCTGATAATGCCCGTATTGACAGGATTTGCGACACGCATCACAAAATCGCTGTTATTCCCGTCCATATCTGCCATTTCTATCCTTGCAGAAGCAAAATATTGACCTGGCGTTGTGGTATTTAGCCCTAATTTTCGGGACGTTGTGAGCCGCATCAACTCATCTCCATTTACTTCAAAAGGAAAATCGAAGTTGTTATTTGTGCCAATAGACTTTATTGCGATGTTATTATTGCCATCAAGCAACCAATCTTGCCCAAACAAAGTCGCAGGATTTGTCCATGTCCCATTTCCTACGGCATCAGAAACCAAAATATAATTATTGACCGCCCCATTTGTCATTTGAAACAAAGTTGTTTTGGTTTTGCCCACAACTTCGAGTGCATCACTCGGCAAAGACGTGCCTATGCCTGTTTTGCCCTCCACAATCAAGCCATTAGCAGGTGCAGACGTATTTATATAACTCGCCCCAATGCTGGCATTTCCCCTAACTGTCAATTTTGAAAAGGGCTGACTTGTGCCGATTCCTACATTTTGAGAAAAAACTACCCAAGAAAAAAGTAAAAAACTGGAAAGAAAGAGATATTTTTGCATAAAATTTAGCATATAAGTAAATATACGATAGGAAAGTACATAGCAAAGATACAAAAATCTACATTTATCTATGCTAAACCCACAAAACATGTCAAAATATCTCATTCTTTTTCTCAAAATAACGGTTTCTTTGGCAGCGTTAGGCTATGTAGTTTACAAATTACAGGCAGAAGGTGCGGAAATATGGCTGCAAATTGGCAACTTTGAAGCAAAAGATATGCTATTTACGCTCATTTGCGTTTTGTTATTAGCTGTAAATCAGGGCTTAGAAGCAAAAAAATGGCAGATATTGGTCAAAAATCTATATCCCGAATTACGTTTTGATACCGCAATTCGAGCCATTTTAGCAGGCAATACGGCAGGTATTTTTACGCCAAATCGCATTGGCGAATATGCAGGGCGAGTCTATTTTCTGCCCGAAGGCAAAAGAATCGAAGCCGCCGCATTAACTTTGGTGGACCGATTTTTTCAATTATTGGTAACGCTATGGCTCGGTTGGGCAGCAGGCTATATGATGTTATTTTTTTTTAGCGAAAAAACGCAAAGTATTTTCCCTTTCCCCCCTCCCCTACTCCATATCTCCATGATAATGATAGGTTTAGGCTGTTTATTACTAAGCCTTTTATTCATTTTCCCACATAAAATTGTGGCTTGGATACAGAAAAAACCTATTTTTTATCGCTGGAAAATGGTAGAAAAAAGCCTTATTGCGTTGTCGGCTGTGCCATCAAGTATGCTTGTACATATTTTTGCCCTTTCGCTGCTACGAAATCTCACCTTTTCTTTGCAATATTATTTACTGATGCTTGCCTTTGGTTTTGAGGCAAGTTTATACTTAGGTTTTATGCTTATTTGGCTCATTTATGTGATAAAATCGGTGATTCCCTCCATTTCTTTGGCGGAATTGGGCATAAGAGAATCGGTTGCACTTGCCGTAATGCAAGCTTTTGGCATTGGCGCACTAACAGCAGTAAGCAGTACTTTTTTGTTATATTTGATTAATATCGCCTTGCCTGCGGTGGTAGGGGTGATTTTTTTACAGAAAAAAAAGTAGGATATTTTATTTTTTCGTAGTTGTTTAGGAATGTGTATAAGATAATATGCTGTTTTTCGTAGGGGTTTACACAGTAAACCTACAAACAAAAAATATATTAGGAACTTATTCTATACCAATTCCTTAGTTGCTCGCAGATGAACGCAAATTAGTTTTTTTATCTGCGAGAAATTAGGCATAACTAAATAGATACAAATTATCATTTATATTTCCTGTCTAATCTCTACCTTTCTCGCCATCACCTCCTCCAATAAATCACTATTTTCCAATGCAAATTTAATTTCCATATCTACATTGCTAAGTGCTTGAACAAGGATTTGGATTTTTTCGGGAGAAACCATCACTTTTAGCCCTGTTACATAATTGCGATGTCCTCGGTCAAGGTTATCTGCAATGCGCAAAATACCTGCCAGAATTTGCACCAATTTTTTGTCTTTGGGTAGCAAAATAGCATACGGTTGATGCTCAATTTTAGGGGTTGCTCTACGATGATAGCGCACAATATTAGACAAAACCAACAATTCTGTGGTATTAAAACCTGATAAGTTACTATTTGCTACAATATATTGACTGTGTTTATGATGCCCACTTACTTGAACAAATTTGCCAATATCATGCAAAATAGCTGCATATTGCAACAATTCTTTTTCTACCGCCCCAAAATGATGATAAGGTTCTAAAAAATCAAATATCATTGAAGCTAACTCGCTCACTTTCAGTGCGTGTTCTTGTCCATATTGAAATTTTATCGCCAAAGCCTGTACTGCTTTTACCCGCAAATTTCGGTCGGCAGGTCCAATAAATTTGGTTAAACGCATTTTTTTGTCTCGCATATAACGATGCAAAATCCCTTCTTTGAGGGCATGTGTAGAAACCATTATTTGAGACAAATTCAATTCTTGTATGACATAATTGACTAAGCAGACACCGAGTACAATCATCTCTACCCTTGTACCGTCCATGCTGTCTATTTTCATCCGTTCTTGACGGGTAGAAGGCAACAATTTATTGTATGAAATATCAAAATCTTTTCTTTCAAAACGATAGCCATTAATATTCATGGCAGCGACTTTATCTTTGCGAAAATAGGCAGTTAAGGTAGCAATGCTCTCAAAAGTACCCGAAGACCCCACCAAAACAGACAAATCAAACTCCTTCAACTCTTTAATCAATCCCGATAATTCATTATCTAATAAACTATACAATTCGCCTAATTCCTTACTTGTAATGGGATTAGAAGGTTTTATTTTATCTAAAAGCCTTGCACCACCAATATTGACACTGCGTAAAAACTCTGCCCTGCCTTCGTGTGCTACAATAAACTCCACACTCCCGCCACCAATGTCCATCACTAAGGCTCTTTCCTCAAATGGGAGTTGAACGCCATTTCTTACGCCTTCAAAAATAATAGAAGCCTCCTCATTTCCATTGATGGTTTTAATCGGAATATTTGCTTCTTTTTTAGCATCTTCAATAAAAGCAAGCCCATTTGACGAGCTACGAATGGCACTTGTAGCAAAAGCAAGTACTCTCACAATACCACTTGTATCAATAATGGTACGAAACATTTTGAGGGCTTCAATGCCTCGCTTATAGGCTTCGTCTGTGATTTTGCCAGCACTCAATCCTCCTTCTCCCAACTTTACAGGCTCTTTATATTTTCCTTTTATAACATAATCATCTCGCTCATCTACTTCTGCAATCATCAGATGAAAAGTATTTGTGCCAAGGTCTATAATTGCAATGGTTTCTTTTGTCATATATTTAGGCTATTTTTTCATGTAAAAACCCTATCAAAAGACAGCATAAAGGTGCTAACCTTTCAATAGGGTTATGTTAATATTTATTTCAATACAGCGGTCATGCTCAAAGTTGCAGGTCCTTTTTCCATTACTTCTGAAAAAGTTGTGCTAAGATTAAGGCTTTTTCCGTCTGATACTATGCCCTCTTCGGCTTCTATGCCTGTATAAACGGCTTGTACATCAGACGCAAATTTAAAATTGAGCTTGTATTTCATGGATTGATACATCATTTTTGTGCTTTCTGCATCACCTTCATCGCCCAATATGCTACTCAAATCGCCCAGGTTTGCTTGTCCGGCGTGAATACGTTTGATGGTTTTGCCATCATTTACAAAAAAGATATGATAGGCTGTAGGGTCTTCAGAACCCATCAATTTATTGAGCGCATCATTGAGGGCTTTCACATTTTTGAAACTAAAACCAATTTTATAAATGCCCTTTTTATCTTCCTCAAATTTGACACCAGAAACCCCTATCAAAGACTTTAGTTTTTCAGATTGCTCCTTAAAACCTTTTGCAGCACCTGCAAATGGGTCTTCCCCTGCTTCGCCGCCCGACATATCCATAATTGCACCCATTTGCTCCATCAATTCGTGCATATCTATCACATATTGCATAGAGCCTCCGCCATTTTTCTTAAATGTATAGTTTTCTTCTACCACTATACAGCCACTAAACAGACATGCTGCGGCAGCTATTAACACAAAAAAAAGATTTTTCATTGAATTTATAAGTTATGAAATTATGAACGATGTACGATTATGTTACAAAAATACAGATTTTCGCAGACATATAGCTGCGAAAATCTGTATTTATCTATAAATCTTTCAATATCAATGATTTTATTTGCTCAAAAATTTAGAATCCCCAATCTAAACCACCATCGCTACTGCCACCATTTGGCGTTGTTTCGGTAGGTGTAGTACTTTCTGGCGTATCAAAACCTGGGATAGGAAGGCTATCGCCAGTATTAATCGGTGTGCCTGAAATCGCATCGGTAGGGTTAGCAGGTTCGTCAGCAAACTCTAAAATCCATTCTGGTTTGATTTCCGCAATTTTATCTTTGTATTTGCCCATGTTTGCTTTTTTCCAATACATACGAGCGTTAGGCTCATCTTTCATTTCTAAATATACAAGACCTAATGAATAATAATATTGCGCTTGCGCCATAGGCTTCATTTTTGTAAAGTTAGGATTGCTTACAATTTTCGTATAAGTATCTTTTGCACCTGCCCAATTTTTCTCCTTCATTTTGATTTCTGCATCATAATACAACACACGTTGATTTTCGGGAGCAGCTTTTTGCAATTCTGCCAAAGTTGTTTTTGCTGCTGCAAGGTCATTTTTTTGGATATAAGTATCTACAATCATCATTTTGTATTGTGCTTTTTTGGCAGGAACGGTTTCTTGTGCAATGCCTTTTTGATAAAAAGCAACCGCCTCATCATAGTGTTTTTGTTTCGCCAAAATACTTGCTGTTTGTGTATAGGCAGGCACAAATTTAGGATTCAACTCAATAGATTTTGCATAATCCGTTTTTGCTGCATCTAAATTACGAGTCTGCATCTCACAATTTCCTTTCTCAAAGTACCATTTATTGTTTTTGGGTTCTACCTTTATCATTTCATTAATAAACGGAATAGCGTCCGCATATTTTTTCTGCTTCATAAGAGCTTCTGCCTTTTTATCGGCATTTTGAACGGGTTGCGCTGTAAGAATCGTTGTGCCTAAAGACAGCAATAGAGCGAATGCAATTTTAGCGAAGATGTTCATAATTTGTTTCGATTGTAAGATAAATTGTATAAAATTTGGTGAATTTCTTTTTGATAAGAAATTCAAGCATTTTGAAAAAAATGTAAGGTAGAATGTTTAATCAATAATTACTTATTAAGATTGTGATGTTTTAGTCTATAATGCAAATATTACGCAAAAAGTAACAACTTGACTCAAAAAAATCTTATTTTTTGAATATTCGTGCATTTTTTGTCTAAAAACGTGTTAAACCCAAAAGAAAATACTGTTTTTTCCTTAAAAAGGAATTTTTGTTGCAAATTTTGAAGCCTTTTTGAGCAAAACAGAGGCTACAAAAAAATACACAAGTGCATACACTGTGTTCATTACCCAAAACAATACAGGCTGCGGGTTTCCCTCATCTATGTAGGGATTTGCTATCGCATACGCAAATACAAAGGCAAATACCAAAGCAATGCTGAGAAAAATGAACCAGTGAACGATTTGATCAAACTTATCGGTCATACGATTGACAAGCAAATAATATATCATGGCTACTACAATCGAAGCCACAAATGTAACAATGCCCACAGTCATAAAAACACTTTCCATCATTTCGGGCAGATTTGCATGAGAAGTAACTGTGTATTCGTATAATAAATCAAACATAAGTAATTAATAGTTAAAAATGAATAATTAAAAATTGTGCTAACAGTATGATAATCAATTATTTAATATTAAATTATCTTGTTCGTTTTTTTACAACACCTACTTATTAGGTTTTATTGAAGTGTATGGATTAATATTTATTTGCTGACAGGCACTTTTACCTCCAAAATATACGGACTACTGTTGCTTTGATAGGCTTCTTTCACGCCATTTACCAAATGTTTGAAGGCAAAAGTTTGTGGTTTTGCCTCACTCGCCACCTTACTATCATCCATTGTTGTCCAGTCTTCGTACCAAGTATCTGCTTTGTAGGGCAAATGTAAGGTAATTTCTCCTTTTTCGCCAACAATTCCTGAAATATTTATTTTTACTACATGCGAAAAGTCATTTCCAAGCAATTCTCGTTCTTTTGCATTTTTAACATTGGCAAACACCGTTTCTTTTGTTTTTACTTCTACGATTTCCGCACTTACTTTATTGTCATTTTCCAGTTTTAAATTCGATTTTAAGTAAGCAGGGTCAGCAACATAACTTCCCAAAGCAGATACATTCAAAGCAATATAGACTTCCTCTTTTTTGCCTTTGTCTATCTCAAGCTCGCTAATGGTTTTGTAGGGCGAAAATGCCTTATAATTGTGTCTTGCTGCCAAAGAAGGTACAAGCATATATTCCGAAACAGGGGAAGCTGAAAAACCAAAATTCAATTCCTTTTCGGGTTTAAAACCAGGTTGCGCTTTGAGTTGCGTACACACTTGCGCAACTAATTCCTTTTTACCCATCACCCAAATATAATAAGGGCGATTTTTGCCATTCAAAACGATAGGCGTATTTTTAAAATCGTAATATTTCCCATTAAAAGGCGAAGAAAAGGCAAAAACATTTACCACAATTCCCTTTTGTTGATAGCCTTGAAAAGTAGTTTTGATATAGGATTTTAAGGTTGATTCGGCATTATCCACATTGATACGAGGATTTTTTTTGACATCGGCAGGCGGAAAAGAAAGAATACAATCTGAAGTAAAGATACTTACATCTGAACTTTGCAAATTGTCTGACAAAAGTTTGAAAATCTTGTGCATTTCCGAGCTTTTTTGATTGGCAAGCGGCACTGTTGCTATATCCTTTATAAACTGTTCGTTGCTAGCAGGATAAGCGGTTATGGCAGTAGAAATGGTAAAAATGCCCAATTTCCCTTCTTTTTTCATGCCTTGTGTGGTCGCAATCAAATCGGTTATCACATTTTTAAATTGCGTGCCACCATTCAAATAGCCGCCCATGCTTGCCGAAGTTTCCATGTAAAAATTGACATCACGTAATTTTGCGACAGGGGTAGCAGGTTTTGCGGGTTCTATACAGCCTTTAGGACAAGGTTTTGCGCCTTCTGCGCCACAGCCTACTGGACAAGGTTTTTTGTCAGAAGATTTTTTGGTACATGCTGTAAGCGCAAGTACCACTATAAACAAGAAATATATATGTCGCATGGTAAACAATTATGTGTGAAGATGCGGCAAATATACATATTTTCGCTTTTTATTGAAGATTTTTATGCTTTTTCAGCAAGAAATCTGAAAAATATTGGCAAATTATATCTTCCCGTAACGAAAAAGTGTCAAAAAAGTAAACATCTATCACTGGCTTTTTACTTTTTGAACGGTTAGATATTGAACGTAGTGAAAATCTCCAACCTTCAGAAATAGATTATCCGTTTATTTATTTTTGATTCCTTAGGAAAGCGTGAAAAATAAGTTATTAATGCGAATCAAGGGTTGAAAAGTGCTTTTCAAAGCCCCGTAGGGGCTAAATATCGGTAGAAACGCAATGTTTCCCCCATTTCCTAAGAAGAATTCATGCTAAAAGCATGAATTTCAAAAATGGGTATGGGATATGATTATTTTCTACC
>JAAFHL010000087.1:0-9216 GCA_013298365.1 Bacteroidota bacterium
GCCTTGCATCAAATCAACTTCCTTTGACAAAGTTAAGTGCAAAATTGGGTTTAATATCTTTTGCCAGCAAGTCGAGTAAACGCATGTTTGTTTGTCCAAACGTGGCTTCTGCGGTCAATGCGCCAACCTTGATAACGGAAGTCCGAAAAACGCCTTTTTATTTGCCGCAAAATATTATGTATCAAGATACTATCACCATTAGTTATCCCGAAAATTTTCAAGTGGAAACCTTGATAAAACCCATAAGCATTGAAAGTGAATTTGGTAATTACAAAGTGATATGTGAGGTGAAGGAAGAAAAACTCCTGTATTTTCGACAATTTATCCTCAATCAAGGCATTTATGAAGCCGCTAAATATGTTGATTTTGTACAATTTGCACAAAATGTAGCAAAAAGTGATGCGCAAAAAGTCGTTTTAGTAACTCGTTAGGTTGTTTCTTCACTAAAAAATAAAACCACAAAGTTCACAAAGAAAAAACAACACAAAGTACATTGTTTTCTATATATCTTTGTTTTCTTTGTGCATCCCTTAAGAACTTTGTGGTAAAATTCAACCTTTTTATTCAAGTATTTTTTATGAGAAATCCATGAAAATATCGGCTACTTTTACTTATTTTGACTAAAATAGTAATACCTTTGCGAAAAATAGAACGACATGAAAAATATAGCCATATTTGCCTCTGGTAGTGGAACGAATGCCTTACAAATCATTGCCTATTTTCAATACCATGAAAATGTGCAGGTTAGCCTGATATGCACAGATAATGGAAATGCAGGAATTTTGGAGAAAGTGAAAAATATGCCGATAGAAACACGCATTTTTTCCAAAGAAGAATACAGAAATGGCCATTTTTTAGCTACTTTTTTGCAAGAAAAAGCAATAGATTTGATTGTGTTAGCAGGTTATTTAAAATTAATTCCTGTGGAATTGATACAAGTATTTCCCCAAAAAATCGTGAATATACACCCGTCCCTTTTGCCCAAATTTGGGGGCAAAGGCATGTATGGCATGAATGTACATCTGGCGGTGATTGCAGCAAAAGAAGCAAAATCAGGGATAACGATTCATTTGGTAGATGCAATTTATGACAATGGTGAGGTTTTGTTTCAGGCAGAAGTGCCGATTTTAGCGGATTGGACGGCTGAAATATTGCAAAAAGAAGTATTAAAATTGGAGCATTTGCATTTTGCAAAAGTGGTGGAAAGGTTGTTGTTGTAAATTAAATTTCACGAAAAGCTCATGGGATTTCTCGCAGATTTTCGCAAATTAGGGACGCAGATTTACGCAGATTTTTTATATCTGTGCAAATCTGCGTTTAAATCTGTGAAAATCTGCGAGAAATAAAACATTGATAATTACACCCGCATAAGCCGTTCTGCTGCTCTTTCTAAGGTGCTATCTTCTTTCGCAAAACAAAAACGAATGACTTTATTATCTTCTCCTTTGCGATAAAAAACAGACACAGGAATAGTGGCTACCCCAAATTCTTGCGTAAGTCGAATGGCAAAATCTGTGTCTTTTTCTTGGCTAATGTCTTCATAACTCATCAGTTGAAAATACGTGCCAGTTGTTTGCAGTGGCTTGAAACGGGTAGGCTGCATGAGTTTGAGAAAATAGTCTCTTTTTTGTTGATAAAAAGAAGACAAAGCATTGATTTTGTCTATTTTATGAATATATTCGGCAATGCCTGCTTGAAAAGGCGTACTGCTCGAAAAAGTAACAAATTGATGAATTTTACGAAACTCCTTCATCATATATTCTGGCGCAACACAATAGCCTATTTTCCAGCCCGTTACATGAAATGTTTTGCCAAAAGAACTGACAATGAAGCTTTTTTCTCTTAAACTGGGATAGCGAGAGATGCTTTCATGCGGTTCTCTGTCAAAGATAATATGCTCATATACTTCGTCCGAAAGTACGCAAATATTATTCGTACTGATGAGTTTTTCTAATTGTAAAATATCTTCTTCTCGCAAAATCGAACCCGTTGGATTGTTGGGTGTGTTGATAATAATCATGCGAGTGCGACCATTTATAAGTCGCTTCACTGAGTCCCAATTTACTCGATACGTGGGATATTCTAATGCGACACAAACGGGTGTGCCGCCAGCTAATTGAATGGCAGGTAGGTAAGAATCATACGCAGGTTCAATGACAATGACCTCATCTCCCTCTCGAATCACGCTCATAATGGCGCAAAACAAAGCCTCTGTTGCACCAGAGGTAACGGTAATTTCGGTATCGGGATTGTAGGTTGCCCCATATTTTGTCTGAATCAGACTTGCAATTCCTTCCCTCAAAGCAGGTAAACCTGGCATGGGTGCATACTGATTCATGCCTCGCATCATCGCACGATTCACCATTTCTAATAATTCAGCATCACAACTAAAATCAGGAAAACCTTGTGATAAATTTATCGCATTTTTTTCGGCTGCTAAAGCGGACATGACACTGAAAATAGTAGTTCCCACTTGTGGGAGTTTTGAGGTCAAGGTAAAGCTCATGAGGAAAATTTAATGTTAAATATCGTTCTGTTTAAAAAAATCAATAATATATGAAAATGAACCTAATAGTTCAGATATGTATCAACGCACAAATCTTTTACACATATCTCCGCCACAAAAGTAATAACAAATCTGTAAATTCTCACATTTTTCCTTAACTTTGCACAAAAATTCAGTTGGAAAGATAATTGGTAAATCAATAAATACGATATTCGCTTAATTATCAACTTTCAACTTTTAACTTTCAACTATTTCATGGCAATTATCGCTCCCTCCATACTTGCTGCCGATTTTGCAAATCTGGGCAGAGACATAGAAATGATTAACCGTAGTCAAGCCGAATGGATTCATTGTGATGTGATGGACGGCAAATTTGTGCCGAATATCTCCTTTGGAATGCCTATTTTGTCGGCGGTAAAAAAACTAAGTCCCAAGGTCATTGATGTACATTTGATGATTGTAGAACCTGAAAGGTACTTAGCAGATTTTAAAAAATGCGGTGCAGATGTGCTAACAGTACACGCAGAAGCAAGCATACATTTGCATCGTACATTGGGTGCAATTCGAGAATTGGGCATGAAGGCAGGCGTTGCGCTTAATCCGCACACCTCTTTGAGTAGCATTGAGGAGGTTTTGCCTTTGATAGATGTTGTGTGTTTGATGTCGGTAAACCCTGGTTTTGGGGGACAAAAATTCATTTATTCTGTGATAGAAAAAACCACACGCCTCAAACAGATGATTTTGGCACAAAAAACAAGCACACTTATCGAGATTGATGGCGGCGTAAATATGGAAACAGGCAAATTGTTGGTAGAAGCAGGTGCAGATGTTTTGGTAGCAGGAAATTTTGTTTTTGCCTCATCTACGCCAGAAACAATCATTCAACAATTAATGACCTTATAAGTTCACACAGAAAAAAGCAAACACCTAAATGATTCAAAACAATTTTATATGTCAAATTTTAGTAACTGGACGCTCACTAAATTAAAAAAACGTTTTGACCTAAAGCCGACTTTACAGCTTCCTGAAACAGAGGCTTGGCAAAGTATCAATACGGCTATTTCTGATTTTGACAAATATTTTTTGAACAAAATGCAGGTGCATCTGGCAGATAATATTTTTTCGTGGAACGAAGCGGAATTAGCGCAGCATTTTATTGGTCCGCTATTCACTTGGGCAAATTTCACAACCGAATATAGCAATATTTTTCATGAACGTTCTTACACAGCAACAGTTGATGGGGAGGAATTAAACGGAGAGCCTGATGCTATCATTGCTTTTGGGCATGATGAACCAGAAAAGCCCTATTTTTGCTTTCAAGAATATAAAAAGGAATTAAATCCAAGCGGAGACCCTATTGGACAGTGCCTTGCGGCGATGCTTGCTGCACAAGAAATAAACGAACATAAACATCCTGTTTATGGCATTTATGTGGTGGGGCAAAATTGGTATTTTATGGCATTAGCGGGTAAGCGGTATAGTATTTCTCCTTCATTTTCAGCAGTTTCTGATGAGATTTATGAAATATACTGGCGTTTATTGTGGCTAAAACAAACCATTTTGAAGCGAATAGAGAATGAATTACAAGCAAGAGAGAAATAGTGGTTTGCAAAAAATAAAATTTATGCTAAACGTTTAAGCACCTTGTAAACTCACGCAAAAAATCTGCGTGAAACCACAAAATATGGGCTTTTCATACACAGAAAATATTTATTGGATAATCCTCCTGCCATTGATGGTGTTTTTTACTTTGGTGATTTACAGACGGGTAAAAAATATCACAAATGCTTGGTTTAGTGGTTATTACATTCAACTTAATGTCCCTTTACTCAAAACGGGTTTACGGGCTTTGGCACTTCTGTGTATTTTTATTGCCTTATTAGGTCCTTATTGGGGCAGGTCTGACCAAAGTGTGAATGAAATGGGGCGGGAAATTTATATTCTGTTAGATTTGTCGGCAAGTATGAATGTAGATGATATGAAGCCTACTCGTTTGGATAAGGTGAAAAAAGAGCTTACTATTTTGCTCGAATCACTCAAAGGTGACCATATTGGCATCATTACCTTTGCCTCTCATGCGTATGTGCAGTGTCCAATTACACGAGACCAAAAAGCGGTAAAAATGTTTTTGGATTTGGCAGAAACTTCACAATTTGCGCAAACAGGCACCGATTTGCGAGGGGCTTTGTATATGGCATTAGAGCGTTTTAGCAAGGCTGAAAAAAGGTCAGATAGGGTAAGTCGTGCCATTGTATTGGTTACAGATGGGGAAGATTTTGGAGAAGGTTACATTTCTATTTTGGATAGGTTGAGCAAAAATAATATCAAAGTTTTTCCTGTGGGAATTGGCACAACAGACGGGGCGGCAGTTCCTGAACTTTCTAATGGCAAAATTCGGGGACATAAACACAGGCAAGATGGCAGCATTGTGATTTCGAGCCTAAAAGATGAAGGTTTGCAAGCGATAGCCGATAAATTCGACACGCCATACATTCGCCTTGACAATCCCGCCCAAAATCTCAAACAATTGGACGAATATATACGTACATTGAGTGCTTCTTCTTTGGCTACTCGCACAGGTAAGGTTGAAGATAGTAAGTATTATCTTTTTTTGGGTTTGGCATTGCTATGTTGGGTGGCAACTTTGTTTATTATGCCCATGGAGAAAAGGCAATAGCATCATTCATAATGGGTTAAATAATTTATGAAACATTTACTTTTTATTTTTCTTTCGATTCTTGGGGGTGGAATAGGTGTGGAAGAGGCATATCGTTTATTTCAGCAAAAAAACTACAAGCAAAGTCTTGTGGCATACAAAAATATATTGCCTAAATATGCAGAAGTGGGGCAGCAAATTAAGTTCAACATTGCGCAAAACTATGTTGAAATGGATTCGATAGAAGTGGCGATGGCGTATTATCACCAGGCAATGGAAGGGAAGGAAAATGACATTCGAGCAAAGGCTTGGAACAATATCGGGCAATTATCAGTAGGAAATAACCAAAAAGAGGCGATGATGGCTTTTAAAAAGGCTTTGCAAGAAAATCCAAACGATGAAAACGCAAAGTATAATTATGAACTTTTGCTGCGCCTAAATCCGCAAATGGCAAATGATGAGCAGAATGAGGAGGAGCAGCAAAATCCTGAACCTCAACAAGAAAATGAGAAAGAGCAAAAAAACGTGGATTATTATAAGAAAAAATTTGATTATTATGGGCATCAAGATACAGAAAGTCAGCCAACTATCAAAAATTATGATTCTATTCCCCTCGAAAGAGCCATAGAATTATTGGAAGAAATGAAAGCAAATGAAATGAAATTTTTGCAACAAATCCGAAAAACGGCTGCCGAGAAAAACGGAGAAAATAAACAAAAATCGGAATGGTGATTTCAGTTATCAGTGAGCAGTTATCAGTGAACAAACTGTTATCATTTTGGCTCATTTGAAAGCAATAAACAATAGTAATGGGAATAAAGTAAAGTATCTATTTGGAAATACTGATACGTTAACTGTGAGTATTTTCATTAATTTTTAATTTTACATTATTAATTTTTCATTCCATATTTATGTATTCAGCTTTACTCAAAGATAAATTTCCAGAAGATGCACGTAAGGGCTTATACAAAAGTCCTGCTTTACCTGCTCAAAAGTTAGGCAAAATATTGACTTCTGAAACCCGCATTAGCAGTCCTAATGACGTAATAGCTATGCACTTAAATGAAGGTTTTTTTAGTACAAGTTACGTCATTTTTACCCAAACGCATTGCTATTATCCTGGTGGTGCATTTTTGTTAGAAGATTTTCGAGAATTTCAATATAAAAATGGCGACTGTACCCTTATGACAAATCAAAAGGGAAATTATACTGCCCATAAATTTGCGGTGGCAAATGCAGAAGTTGCCGAAATATTGCGCAAAGTATTTCAAAATATTCAATCTTATGACCCTCATGCTGTGCAAGATACAAGTGCCAAAAAGGCGATAGATTACAGCAAATTTGAAGGACAAGCCCTTGATTGGCTGCTATTAAGAGATGAAGTGATGCGCACAATAGATTTGCTCTATGACAAATTTAATGAAGGGAAATTGTCTTTGTTAGAATATGAAGACAAAAAACAGCAACTTTTGGATAGGCTATAAAATTAAGTGGAAAGTTGATAGTGGATAGTTGATAGTGGTAAATAAACTAAGAAAGTATTTTAAGGCTAAAAATTTGATTATGATTGAGTTAAAATAACTTTCAACTCTCTATTTTCAACTTTCAACTACTTTCAACGCTCCATTTTCAACTTTCAACTACCTAATAAACCATTTTCAAGGGCATTTTTACCACACTACTATTCAAAGAAATCTTGGCAGCATCAAAATCCTTGATTTGCCAAAAACGTCCCATAGCATTGTTAGAAACCGCAATGCCTTCTATGGGATAGCCTAATGTCGCAAAATCCATTTTTTCGGTCATATTTTCATCGTGAATTGCCACTGCTGCATAATTGCCATACGGCAAATTCGGGCTTATATAGCTCGCTTTTCCATTCACAATTGGAATAAGGGCAGAATGTGCCGCAAGTGCGGGCTTGTCATAATATCCTTTTCCATCTTTGAAAAAAGAAATACAAACCTGCCCTTTATTATTGCGTAGATTATTGATTTCTACGGTAATTTTGCCCGATTCTTGGGGCGCAATTAAACAAAGCAAGACGGCAGAAAAAATCGTGTGTAACATTTATGGATATATTGAAAAGTAAATGGTATAAACCCTTTTATTACTGATATGTTTTTATGTAATTTTGAACCCTAAATACGTAACTATCTATTTTTTATTTTATTCCAATGACAACACTCATCAAAAATGCCTTTATTGTCAATGAAGGTACAATTATTTCCCAAGATATTTTTATCGAAAATGGCATCATTCATACGATTGGCAAGGATTTGAACAAAATAGCTGACCATATAATAAATGCACAGGGAAAATATCTTTTGCCTGGCGTGATTGACGACCAAGTCCATTTTCGAGAGCCTGGACTTACACACAAAGGCGATTTGTATTCAGAGTCTCGGGCAGCCGTTGCGGGCGGTACTACTTCTTTTATGGAAATGCCAAATACCTCGCCTGCAACGCTTACTCAGACACTTTTGGCAGCAAAATATGCAAGAGCCGCTGAAGTTTCTCCTGCAAATTACTCCTTTTTTATGGGAGCATCAAACGACAATTTGGAAGAAGTGCTAAAAACAAATCCCAAAGATGTATGTGGCATCAAAATATTTATGGGTTCATCAACGGGCAGTATGTTGGTGGATAATGAATCCGTTTTGGAGCAGATTTTCCAAAAAGTCCCCATGCTCATTGCTACACATTGCGAAGATGAAGCGACTATCAAGCACAATTACGCCTTAGCAAAGGAAAAATTTGGCGACAATATTCCCGCCGATTATCATCCCATTATACGAGATACAGAGGCTTGCTATCTATCCTCTTCAAAAGCTGCGGCTTTGGCAAAAAAATGGGGAACTCGTTTGCATATTTTGCATATTTCTACGGAAAAAGAATTGGCTTTATTTGACAATAGTTTGCCGCTTAGCGAGAAGAAAATCACTGCAGAAGCCTGCATACATCATCTTTGGTTTTCCGATGAAGACTATGCCGAAAAAGGCTTTCTCATCAAGTGGAATCCTGCGGTTAAGACAGCACAAGACCGTTTTGCGATTCGTAATGCCATAAATGACAATCGAATAGACATCATTGCAACTGACCATGCGCCGCACACTTGGGACGAAAAGCAAAACCTTTATCCTACCGCACCTTCGGGCGCACCGCTTGTGCAACACAGTTTAGTGGCAATGCTCGAATTGTATAAGCAGGGCATTTTTACCCTCGAAAAAGTGGTAGAAAAAATGAGTCATGCCCCTGCGATTTGTTTTCGTATCGAAAAAAGAGGCTTTATTAGAGAAGGTTATTTTGCCGATTTAGTCTTGGTAGATTTGGATAAAAAGTGGACAGTTGCCCCTGAAAATATATTGTATAAATGTCAATGGTCGCCATTGATGGGTGCAACTTTCTCCTCGCAGGTGCTGAAAACATGGGTAAATGGCAATTTGGTTTGGAGTGAAAACCAAATATATGACAAGACAAAAGGCATGAGAATGCAATTTTATTCCTAAATTTTGAATAAGTGTAGTTATAACTCAAAAATTATCTCGCTAAAAACAGAGCTTCGTCCTCGTTTTTAGCGAGATAATTGTCTTTTACACACTTCATTTGCTAATAAAAAGCCACCTTTTTTAGCCACTTGCCACTATTTTTGGATATGAAAAAGGGCTAAAAATGCCATTTTTCAAAGGAAATGAGTTTTTTTTACCTATTTATCAAAAAAAAATGGAAAAAGTGTTGAAAATATTTGCTTTTCTAAAATCTCAATTATATCTTTGCTAAAATTTTCTAATAACAAATATATGGGAGATAAAGAAAAATCCATGATAGGCGCAAACTTGAAATTCCTCCGTAAGGAAAGAAATATGACTCAAGAAGAACTTGCGCAAGAACTCGGAATAGGTCGTCATTCCGTAGGTTCTTATGAGGAGGGACGTGCAGAACCCAAAATCGAAACCTTGTTTGCGATTTGCGAATTGTTCTCCATTCCTGCTAAGGCTTTTGTTCAATCTGACCTCGCAGAATTGAGTGCGATGGAAATTGAGGCTTTGCGTGG
>JAAFHL010000087.1:9226-13555 GCA_013298365.1 Bacteroidota bacterium
AAAACAGGACGTGAAAACATTCCGATGGTGAACGTAAAAGCGGCTGCGGGTTACCTAAACGGTTACGGAGATGAAGAGTATATTGAGACCTTGCCAACATTCAATTTGCCATTAGCCAATTTTGACAGAGGCACATATCGTGCTTTTGAAATAAAAGGGGATTCAATGCTGCCTATCAAACCAGGTTCGATTGTTATCGGCGAGTTTGTAGAAAACTGGCGTGATGTGAAAGACGACGAAGTCTATATTGTCGTTTCTATTTCGGAAGGTGTTGTATTGAAAAGGGTGAAAAATAGGGTAAATCGTGATGGACAATCAGGGTATTTTACCCTTAAATCGGACAACCCTGCGTTCAGCAACATGGAAGTAAATGTGGAGGACATAAAAGAGTTTTGGAAAGCAAAAGCCTATATCAGCCAAAGTTTCCCAGACCCAGATTTGTCCTTGGAGCGCATTTCTGCTATCGTGTTGGAATTGCAACAAGAGATGATTAGAATGAAAAAGTAAGGTTCTATGCCTGAAAATACATAATGGCGGCTGTCTTTTGAGACAAGCCGCTATTGTTGTGAGAAGGGGATAAATTTTTGGCTTGAATTGAGTTATGTTTTTTTTGAGCCATAAAAACAAAAAATAGCGGGCATCTTTTTTGGATAACCTCCCTAAAATGATATGTAAATGCTCACAATTCCTTCATTTTCCAGTCGTCAAGCCCACGTTTTTCGAGCGAAAAGCTCGCACCTATCAAGTGAATTTTCTTGTGAAGTAAGCGATATTTTTTAGCATAACGATTGATTTCCATTTGTGCAATCGCTGTATCAGGGTCATTATCCTTTTTAAACTCAAATAAATATATATGCTCATCTGTTTCCACTTCTGCATCTATTCTGCCACCTTTTACCATTACTTCGCTTTTCATTTTTACCCCTAAAATATTGAAAACGAGGTATATAATAGCATGATAAAAGTTTTCTCCAACGGGTTTTTCCTGCCCAAATCGGTCTTTTTTGGTAAATAATTCGTAAGGAATAGACTCAAATAATTGTTTGATGATGTGCATAACTTGTTCAATATCACGTCTTAAAAAGGCTTCTTTCACATCAAAAATAATCATTTTTGCCTCAGCTAAATGTTGCTCCACATAACTCCCCAGCAACATAGCGTTAAAAGCCTCTTTTACTTCTTTATTGGGAAAATCAAGTAAAATAAAATCTTCAATTTTTTCTTTTATCGTCAAATAGCCGGTTTGAAGCATGAGGGTTTTGTAGTTCAATTTGCGAAAATCATAACTATTGTAAATCTCCTCGTTTGCCCGTATATTTTCTAACTCAAAAGCCTCTACTTTTTTGAGCATTTCTATCAAAAAACTTGGCGTACCCGATTCAAACCAATAATTAGAAAACTGCGAACTCTCGACAAGGCGCAAAAAAGAGAAAGGATTATAGACAAAATTGCGCCCGTCCCACGAAAAGCCATTGTACCAATCTTTGATTTTGGCGAGGCAAGCATCTTGTGTAAAGTTATTTTCAGCCGCTAACTTTGCAATTCCTTCCGAAAAATATTGCATAAGTTCTGCTTGTGTATAACCCAATAAAGTGGTAAAATGCTTATGTAAGGTAATGTCTATGGGGTGATTAAGTTCCGAAAAAATAGAAACTCTCGTAAATTTCGTAATTCCTGTAATAAACAAAAATCGAACATATGGGTCAGAAGGCTTCAATACGCCGTAAAAATTCTTGAGAATATCCCGATTTGCCTCCGCCTTATCAAAATCACTTTTTTCTAAATATTGTGTTATCGGAGCATCATATTCATCTATCAAAATCACCACTTGCTGCCCAAATTTGTCATACAAAGCCTTGATTAATTCTTCAAAAAGACCTTTTGAGTCTGATTTTGACAAAGCAATGCCATAATCTTGTGCCACACTTTTGAGCAACTCAGCCAAAGTGTATTCCAAGCCCAAAGCGATAAAATTCATTCTATCCATCGAAAGATGAATCACAGGAAAAACTGTCCAAGTGATTTTGTCATATATCCACAAATCCTTGAATAAATGCTGCTGTCCTTCGAAAATAGACTTTAACGTACTGATTAACAGAGATTTGCCAAATCTACGTGGGCGAGAAAGGAAATAAGCCGTTCCGCCGCCTTGTTTTACTAATTCGTAAATGAGCTTTGTTTTATCTACATAAATCCGTTCTTCTTCTATCAAAATAGAAAAAGTTTGCTTATTGAGAGAATAGCGTATGTCCATGAGCGTTTTTTTTGCAAATATAGGCAAATATTTGGTAAAGTGGAAAGGGGGGAGCTGTCTGTAAATGATGCGATTGATATAGCAAATCGCAATAATGATGGGGAGTTTTTGGCAAAGGCGTTTTTTCTCAAAGCACAAATTGGCAAAAAATATAGTTTCAAAGTAGAAAATGGGCAATTTTTATATGCAAATGATGGCGTAATAAAAATCAACCTTTATCACAGACTTGGGCTAAGTGCCGCAGAAGCAAGTAAATATACGCTTTTCATCGCAAAGATTTTAAGAGATTCGGCGGACACAAATTTGATGAGATATGCTTTGCCTACGCCTGAAGAATTTTGGCAGAAAGGCAATTTTATGACCGCTTTCAATGCCTTGGGCAAAACAACGTTATGCGGGCTATCATGCAGCGTTGGATTTGTACCAAAAAAAGATGTTTTTCTTACGAAGCCTCATTAGATTCTATGGTAAATGTGAATATATGGGACATTGCCAGTTTGAATCTCTTATACAAAACGCCCCCAAAACCCGAAAAAAAACTGCTGGCACTTTGGAAAACCTCCTATATCTGTACGCAATATATTGAACATAACAATGATTTTCAGTACGATATGAAATATAGTCGCCCTTTGATAGATTCTATCCAAAAAATTCATAAAAAGATAGATTGTGCTAAAAAATGGGGACATTATTGATGCTGCAATTAGCCAAATTACGCCCACAAACAATAGATAGATTTTTATGGGCATATTAATTTACTATATTATGGTACAAATATAGTAGTATATATTTAAAATAACGCTATAAGCATGACTGTTTCAAAAAAATAAAGGATAATTTTTTGTCTATATTGTGGTAAGAAACCCACAAAAGGTTGTTTTTAACAACAAATTTAGCGTATTTTGTCCGAATTTATCATTTGATATAGCATTTTTCAAAATGGGAACTGAAAAATAAAAAAATCAAATAAATCTATTTTTCAAAACATTTTACGCAATTCTGCGTTTTTGTTCAGTATTTTCATACTAAAAACTAAACAAGATTTACATATAATGTCCCAAATTTCTATCATAGGTTCAGGTTTTTCGGGTTTGTCTGCTGCTTGTTTTTTGGCAAAACAAGGGCATAAAGTATCTGTATTTGAAAAAAATAGCAGTTTGGGTGGTCGTGCAAGGGTATTTAAAACAGAAGGCTTTACCTTTGACATGGGACCGAGTTGGTATTGGATGCCCGATGTGTTTGAATCTTTTTTTCAGCAATTTGGGCATACATCTGCAGATTTTTATACCTTAAAACGACTTTCGCCTTCTTACCGGGTATTTTTTGGCAAAGAAAATATCATAGATGTACCTGCGTCTATCAATGATATGAAGCAGATGTTTGAGGAAAGGGAAAAAGGAAGTGCTGCAAAATTGCAGCAATTTTTGGACGAAGCACATTATAAATATCAAGTAGGAATTCATAAGCTGGTATATAAACCGGGGCGTTCGCTTACGGAATTTGTTGATTTAGAATTGATTAAAGGGGTGTTTAAATTGCAGGTCTTCACTTCTATGCGCAGTCATATTGCCAAATACTTCAAGCACCCCGATTTGGTGCGTTTATTGGAATTTCCTGTGTTATTTTTGGGCGGAACGCCTGCAAATACACCTGCTTTGTATAGCTTGATGAATTATGCTGACATTGCTTTGGGAACTTGGTATCCGATGGGCGGCATGTTTAATATTGTAGATGCAATGGCGAGTATCGCCAAGAATTTGGGGGTAGAAATGCACACAAACTCGGAAATTACAAACATTCCTGTTTCCAATAAAAAAGCAACAGGATTGACTATAAATGGGTCGCATATTACTTCGGATATTATTGTAGGAAGTGCTGATTATGAGCATATTGAGCAGCATTTACTGGCAAAAGAAAACAGGCATTATGACACAAAATATTGGGATAGTCGAGTCATGGCTCCTTCTGCACTAATTTATTATTTGGGGGTAAATAAAAGAGTAAAGGGTTTGCTGCATCATAATTTGTTTTTTGATGCCGATTTTGAATCACATGCAAAAGAGATTTATGACAGC
>JAAFHL010000088.1 GCA_013298365.1 Bacteroidota bacterium
TGATGCTGCAACGGGTAAAATGGAGTTTTCTTTATTGATGAAAGGTTTTCATTTTGAAAAAGCCTTGATGCAGGAGCATTTTAATGAAAACTATGTAGAAAGCACTAAATATCCTAAATCTACTTTCAAAGGCAGTATTCAAGACCCTTCTAAGGTAAATTGGGCGGTAGATGGTACATACAAAGTGACGGTTGCGGGCAATTTGACTATCAAAGACAAAACAAATGCGGTTTCTGCGCCTGGTACAATCACTGTCAAAGGCGGAAAAGTAACGGCTGTAAGTACGTTTAATGTGAAATTGGCAGACTATAATGTTAAAATTCCTGCGACCGCAAAAGCAAGTATTGCTGAAACCGTAGCAATTAAAGTGAATTGCGAATTGGCTAAAATATAATAAGTTTATAGGCTGTTTCAAGGGTTTTCAACCGATTGAAAAGCAAATGCAACATAACGTAGTATATATATCAACCTTTCGAGTGGTCGTGGTCATTGAGCTTTGCCGAAATGCAGACCCTCGAAACGGTTTTTTCACATAACATACATGAAAAAATTAATACCATTTTCCATTTTTCTTTTTTCTACCATTTTTGCCTTTGCGCAAGACGATTTACTAAGTTTGGTAGGCGAAGATTCTGTCATAAAAGAGCCTGTGATTGCTACCTTCAAATCAAATCGTATTGTAACAGGACACTCTGTTGAGACATTGCATGGCGGTGTTTTTGACATGAAAATTCAACATCGTTTTGGCGCATTGAACGGCGGTTTTTACCAACTTTTTGGACTAGACCAGGCTTCTATTCGTATTGGTGGAGACATTGGCATCACTAACAACCTATGTGTGGGTTTTGGGAGAAGTTCCGTAGGAAAAACATATGATGGTTTTGTGAAATATAAAATCATCAGCCAAAAAACAAATGGTGGCTTTCCTGTTACAATTACGGCAATGCAAAGCATGGCGATTAACTCTTTAAAATGGGCTGACCCCACAAGAACCAATTATTTTTCTTCCCGCTTATTTTACACCACACAATTGATGGTGGCTCGTAAATTTAATGAAAGTTTTTCTTTACAACTTACGCCTACTTATGTTCATCGCAATCTCGTGTCAAGAGCGACCGATAAAAACGATGTATATGCGATGGGCATTGGTTTTCGCCAAAAATTAACCAAGCGTTTTTCTGTTAATGCAGAATATTTTTATGTTTTCCCAGGACAAATTAACCCTGCTGGTACGCCCGTAAAAGACAGAACATACCGCAATTCGCTTTCTATTGGGGTAGATATAGAAACAGGTGGACACGTTTTCCAATTACAATTTACCAATTCTTTGGCAATGATAGAAAAAGGTTTTATCGCAGAAACCACAGAAAGTTGGCTTACAGGCGGTATTCATTTTGGCTTTAATGTTTCAAGGGTATTTAATATCTATCAATGGAATAAGAATTTTTAATCAATACAAAATCAAATGAAACATATTTCAATTAGCATTTTATTGGGACTCATCATTCTCTTAGGATATAGTGGTTGCTATTATGACAATGAAGCGGAACTTTATCCGAATGTAACTTGTGATTCTACAAATGTAACGTATAGTGTTACGATTTCGACCATTTTGCAGAATAATTGTCTCGGCTGCCATTCGCAAAATAGCCCATCTGCGGGCGTGATTTTGGAGGGCTATGACAATGTAAAACCATACACTACAAATGGTTCGTTATATGGGGTAGTTTCTTACGCAACAGGTTTTACAGGAATGCCCGCAAGTGGCAAAATGAGTGCTTGCAACATCGCTCTTATCAAAAAATGGGTAGATGCGGGCGCACCCAATAATTAAATTTTTTAATTTCAACAGGTCGTAAGTTTTTTACGACCTGTTTTTTCTTATAACTGTTTTATTTTTCCAACATGAATCAAGCACATTTACACCTACTGTTCAATCATTTGCCCATTATCGGTACATTGATTGGTTTATTGACATTAATAGCAGGTTTTTTATTGACCAATAACATTGTCAAAAGAACAGCGATGGGCATTTTTGTTTTTGCTGCAATCTGCGCAATTCCTGCAATTCTCACAGGCGAAGGTGCGCAAGAAGTCATGGAACGTTTGCCTGGCTTAAATGGTGGATTCATCAAAGCACATCAAGAAGTGGCAGGAATATTTATTTGGCTAAGTAGTTTGCTGGGAATCAGTGCATTAGCTACCTTATTTTTCGATATAAAAGAAAATCCTCTTAGCAAAATACTATACTTTGCTACGCTTGCCATAGCACTTGGGACAATGTTTGTAGGACAGCAAGTAGGAACAACAGGCGGAGAAATAAGACATACTGAAATAAGAACAGGAACTGCCGAAATCCATCAGGGCGTTGAGGAATATAATGACTGACAAAATAGTGGAAAAGTAATAAGCATATTTTATATATAAATGAAAAAATATACCACAAATGTAAGAGAAATGCTATAAATTTGCGGAAATTATATAACCATTATTCCAGTTTATGAATAAAGTAGTCCAAAATGCTGATGAGGCAATCAAAGATATTTTTGACGGGGCAACCCTTATGTTAGGAGGCTTTGGCTTATGTGGCATTCCTGAAAATTGCATTGATGCATTGGTAAAAAAAGGCACAAAACAACTTACTTGCATTTCCAATAATGCAGGGGTAGATGGATTTGGCATTGGTTTGATGCTCGAAAAACATCAAGTCAAAAAGATGATTTCCTCGTATGTGGGCGAAAATGCAGAGTTTGAAAGGCAGTTATTGTCGGGCGAGTTAGAGGTAGAATTGATTCCACAAGGCACTTTGGCAGAAAGATGCAGAGCTGGCGGTGCAGGGATTCCTGCTTTTTATACGCCTGCGGGCTATGGCACAGAGGTAGCCGAAGGCAAAGAAGTTCGTTGGTTCGATGGAAAACCGCATTTGCTCGAACATGCGCTTGTAGCTGATTTTTCGATTGTGAAGGCTTGGAAAGGGGACAAACATGGTAACTTAATGTTCAAAGGGACTGCCCGCAATTTTAACCCGATGATGGCAGCAGCAGGTAAAATCTGTATTGCAGAAGTAGAGATTTTGGTAGAAGCAGGAGAGCTTCACCCCAATGAAATTCATACACCAGGCGTGTATATAAAGCGCATTTTTCAAGGAGAAAACTACGAAAAACGCATTGAACAAAGGACAGTGAGGAAGGGATAATCCTAAAATATACATAATAAAGAGTGGCTCACTTTGTACAAGTAAGCCACTCTTTGTTGTATATATGTCCATTAAAGGCACTTGTACTTAAAGCAAGTCTAATTCATGCGGCTTTATTTCATTTGTCAAAATTTGCTTTACCACTTTTACATTTTCGCTGTCTTCAAAAATAGAAATAACAGGTATTTTAAAACCAGAAATTACTTGACTTTCAATATCTTCCACAATCGCATATTTTTTGCGTAGGTAAAAAGTGTTTTGTGTAAGTGCGTCCAAAATATATTGTTCTACAATTCTTTTTTCGGGGTCTATGAGCCAATATTCGCCCACGCCATGCAAGGCATAATCCTGCATTTTGATGCCTCTATCTATTTTTTCAGTAGATTTTGAAAGTACTTCTACCACAAAGTCTGGTGCAGGAAAAAGCATTTGTTGTGGCTCAAAATGCCCTGCTTTTTCAGGTAAAAAGAAGCAAATATCGGGTTCATAGCTATTTCGAGTTAGATGAATCATGATTTTCTCATAACCCATATAGCCTAATTGATTGTGCATGTTGTAAATATTAAGCATTGTGTGTAATGCTGCACCAACGGTATTATGTATGCTCCTCACAGGCGAATGTAAAATCATTTGCCCGTTAATAAACTCAGCTTTATCATTTTCGGTGATAAAGTTGTAAAATTCTACCCTTTTTTTGGCTTCTTCTGCAATAAGATTTTGCAAGTGCGCAAAATACGCAGGCAGTTCTGGCGAATTGATTATGGGATTTAAAAGTGTTGTGTTCATAAAGATGCTGATTTTCTACCTACAAAGATACACATTTTTATAGAAAACAAAAAAGGGCATATAAGAAAAACTTATACGCCCTTACTTTATACTAAAAATCGCTAAATGACTACAACATTTTCAAGAAAGCAATTTCTTTCTCCGAAAGCATACGCCATTTGCTACGTGCCAAACCTTTTTTGGTAAGATGTGCCAATTTTACTCTATCCAAGCCATACACTTTTGCATCTAAGGCATCAAACATACGTCTTACGATACGATTGCGCCCGATATGAATTTCGAGTAACACCTCGTGCAAAGGTCTGTCAGGAATAAATTCTACTTTATCTACCTTCGCCAAACCATCTTCCAATTCAATACCTTCTCTCAATCTATCTAAATCGTCTGTTGTCAATTCTCTGCTTACAGTTACATGATAGACTTTGCGAATATCATTTGATGGATGCGTAAGTTTTTCGGTCAAGTCGCCATCATTTGTCAAAATAATCAAACCTGTTGTATCTCTATCTAAGCGACCCACAGGATATACTCTTTCATTTGTTGCTTCTTCAATTTCGTCCAAAACCGTTCTTCTGTCTTTTTCATCATCTGTAGTAGAAATGACATTTTTAGGTTTATTGTACAAAATATATACTTTTTGCTGACGAGAAATATCTTTACCATTGTAGGTAATTACATCAACTTGTGGATTGATTTTTACGCCCATTTGATCCACTAATTCGCCATTTACTTTCACCATTCCTTTGCGAATCAAATCATCGGCATCACGACGACCACAAATACCGCATTGTGCAATATATTTATTCAAGCGGATTTCAACTGTTTCAGGTACATTTGGCATGTAATCTGGCAATTCTTCCTCTTCATAACGGATAATATACTGACGTTCTTGTGGTTGTTGTTGGCTGAAACGATTTCTGTTTTGCTGGAAATTACGATTTCCGCCACCACCATTACGATTGTTATTATTGTAACCGCCACGTTGTTGATAGCCACCGCCTTGATTATTGTTATAACCGCCACGTTGTTGATAACTGCCGCCTTGATTATTGTTTGTGTTGAATGTTTTTCTTAGAAAAGGCTTATTGCCGCCCTCTTGATTATTATTATAATTATTGCGATTTTGTGGGTAACCACCGCCTTGATTATAGTTATTACGGTTGTTATTATAGCCGCCGCCTTGATTATAGTTATTACGGTTGTTATTATAGCCGCCACCGCCTTGATTATAGTTGTTGCGGTTTTGTGGGTATCCACCGCCTTCTTGATTATAATTGTTACGGTTGTTATTGTAACCGCCGCCGCCTTGATTGTTGCGATTTTGTGGATAACCACCGCCTTGATTGTAATTGTTGCGATTGTTATTGTAGCCACCGCCTTCATTATTGCGGTTATTATTGTAGCCTTCTTGATTATAGTTGTTGCTACGATTTTCGAAATTATCGCCTTCTGTCTTAGGGACTACATTTGCTTTTTTTACGAAAACATGTTTTTCGCCGCCATGATTTTCCGTATTTTCGGTGTTTTCACTGTTTCCATCATTAAAATTACGACGATTGTTATAATACCCACTATTATTATTCTCGTTATTATAAGTCCGTTTTTGGTTGTAACCACCACTATTATTGTCCGTATTGTAGGTACGTTTGTAGTGAGGTCTTTCATTGTTTAAATCCCCCCCACTTTTGTCATCAGAAGTATAAGGGCGTTTGTAATAACCGGTACCGCCATTATTTTCTTGATTATAGGGACGTTTGTAGTAAGGCTTATCATTGTTTTCTCCCTCATTATTGCCTCCTTCAGCGTTGTTGTCGTAAGAAGGACGCTTGTAATACGGCTTGTCGTTATTTTCGCCCTCTATTTGATTATACGGACGTTTGTAGTAAGGCTTTTCAACGTTTCCACCCTCATTATTGCGATAATAACCCCCACTGTTATTATTTTGGTAATTGTTGCGGTTTTGCGTCTCAGGTCTTTCCGTATTAATATAACGTCTTTGATAGTATGGCCTATTGCCATCATTTTCGCCGTCTTCTCGCACAGGTTTGTCGTCATTACCTTGCGAATTGTTCTTGTAATTTTCGTTTTTCTCAAAACGATCATTTTCTTCAAAATGTGCCATGGGTCAATTAATGTTACGATTGAAAAATAAATAATAAATAAAAAATAGAAACAAAACTAATGGGTATCGTTTATTTCATCTATAAAGTATTACTTGATTATGTGAATAAATTAGTTGTGAGTGGAATTTGTATCATTAGACTGAACAAAGTCAGCCAAATTTTGTTCAGAAGTTGCTTCAAATTCTTTTAGTTTTGGTAAATCTCCAATATGATTAATGCCTAAATATTGCAAGAAGAACTCGCTTGTGCTATATAAAAGTGGTTTTCCTGGCGCATTTGCCCTGCCCGAAATCAATATCAATTTTCGTTCCAACAGTTTTTGAACACCGTAATCGCTATTTACGCCTCTGATATGTTCAATTTCCGCTTTCGTAATAGGCTGCTTATAGGCAATAATAGAGAGCGATTCAAGAGCTGCTTTTGACAAACGTTTTTGATTTTTGACAAGAATTGCCTGTTTTATATAGGGATAATACTTTGGCTTTGTAAAAAATTGATAAGCATTTGCGATTTTTCTAATTTCAAACGAATAATAGTCTTTGTCATATTTTTGTGTCAATAATGCAAGCATTTGCTCAAGTTCCGCATCGGTTACTGGTTCAAAATCTACTTGTATTTCTCTTATTTTGGCGAAAATTTCTTGGAACTCTTCTCTTTTTACCGGTTGTTCTGCCGCAAATAAAATTGCTTCGATGATGTTTTCAATGTTCATGGTTCAGAAAACGATTATTTGCACCAAACAATCGTTTGTATCTATGTATATATAAAACGTAAAACACAGCACAAAGGTAAGTGTTTTTTTTGATTTTTTGCTATTTTTTTTGAAAAAAATATTTATATTAAATTTTCCTCGCCTTAATCGAATACACCAAAGGCATTTTTCCTTCTTTATCTTTTAAATAAAAATTTCCATCAGGTGCAGGCACAACATTTGGAAAGGCATTATAAGGCGAAAAATCATATTCTTGTAGTATTTCTATCCTCAAACCTGCTGATATTAAGGCATTTACTACATCTGATAAAGGGTGATTCCAGGTAACAGAAGTGCTTGTAAGACTTGCATTTTTATCTGCATAAGTCGCTTCCTCCTCCTCAATAATCACTTCTCTATTAAAATAACTATACTGAATATAGGTAATATCATTGTCAAACATCCACACAACAGGGTGAAATTCAACAAGATGTAGCTCACCGCCTGTTACCAAAGAATCTGCCACCACCTGCGCCCATTTTTGCATATCGGGCAGCCAACCCAAAACGCCATACGAAGTATAAACGATGTCATATTTTTCGCTCAAAACATTTGCCGTCTCATACACATCACTACACACAAATTTCGCATCTAAACCCAAGTCTTCATTCAATTTTTGGGCATATTCAATCGCTACCTCCGAAAAGTCCAAGCCTGTAACTTTTGCGCCCATTCTTGCCCAAGAAAGCGTGTCTTGCCCAAAATGACATTGCAAATGTAACATTTTTTTGCCTTTGACTTCGCCAACTTGCGCCAATTCAATGGATTTGAGGGAGGTATTTCCCTTCAAAAAACCTTCCATGTCATAAAAATCGGACGCAACATGAATGGGCGTTTTTGCGTTCCAAGTTGTTTTATTTACTTCAAGATAGTTCATATTTTAATGAATTTTAGTGATTAGGTCTTTTTGCGCTATCAGCATGTTCTGCCATTTTTGCCAAATGTTTATCAACGGCTTTTCTAAATACCAAAGAGATTAGCCACAATAAGGGTTTTGTGAACGCCGACTTTGGAAATAGGGAAAATGTTCTTTTTACAAAAGTTACGTTTTTTTCGGTTTCAAATGTCCATTCTTCGGTAAAATGCGTAGCTATTTGTGATAAAGGCGGACTAAAATCGCCAAATTTCATAGCAACTTCTTTTTCGGGATTCCATTTGTAAATGGTTTCGGTATGAGAAGAATTGTCTGTGTTTTCTACTTTGATACAAGTACCTATCATATCTGCTGTTTTGTGGTGATAAGTCGCATTTTTGATAGCAGGCAAGAACGCATAGCCTCCAAATTCAGACCACATCTCAAGTTGTGTAATCTGCTCGCAAATTTCCCTGCTGGAAAGTGCTATTTTTTTTTCGCAAGTAAATACGATTGCTGTCATATAATTACAGGGTTTGTGTTAAACAATTTTATGTAACAATCGGGTTTCTAAAATCTCTTTAAACTTACGCAAAATCGCAATAATTTGCAGCAAATCACTTTCTGTTGTGCATAGATATGACCTTGAAATATAATAATTTTTACCTGTCATAATATAAAATTCCCATTCCCTCCCCAATACTGTACAGCCATACAAAGGCTTTTCGTTTTTGTTTTTTGCTTGTGCAATCAAAAATGCCTCTAATAACTGCCCTGTAACATCTCCTTTAGGGTCTTTTACTTTTTTATACTCCTGAAAATAAAAATAGGGCATTTGAGGTTTTTCTAATATGCCTTCTGCTATCATCATATCTGCTTTTACTTTGAGAAAATAGCCATCAACTGTTCCCTCAATTGTATTTTCATAATAACTTTTATAGCGTTTCGTTTCCCTCAAATTTCCTAAATCTAACACAAACGCAATAAAGTTCATTTTTAGCATTTCTTCATTCCAACCCACAATTTTTTCAACCAAGCCTTCACTTATTCTGTCAAAAACGTATTGCTCATGTACATTTAATGTCGTGCTACAATTCACCCATTCCGCCAAAAGAGGGTTACTTTCATTCCCTGCACTACGCTTCAACCGAAACATTTCTATGAGTTCGCCTTCATTATACGATTTTACTTTCTTTGCCATAAATACAAAAAATAGATTGTTTTCAAGCCACAAAGATAGCTTTTTTCTTGCATATTCCCAAAAAATCCTTTGCTTTGCATATTCATAAATAAAGCAATGCAAACACTCATTTTTCACTTATGAAAATACTAAACACACGCATCATGCGAGGACCAAATCTTTGGTCTATTCGTCGCCACAAATTGATTGTGGTGCGACTTGATTTGGAAGAAATGGAGGAACGTCCTTCTAACCTAATTGATGGTTTCTTAGACAGAATGAAAACCTTAATGCCTTCTTTATATTCGCATCGTTGCTCCGAAGGTTGCGATGGCGGATTTTTTATGCGAGTAGAAGAAGGCACTTGGATGGGGCATATTGTAGAACATATTGCCCTCGAATTACAGACTTTGGCAGGCATGGATACAGGCTTTGGGCGCACAAGAGGTACGGGGGAAAAAGGTATTTATAATGTCGTTTATTCTTATTTGGAAGAAAAAGCAGGTATTTATGCAGGACAAAAAGCCGTAGAAATGGTACAAACGCTGATTGATGGAACACCTTTTGACTTAGCACCTGTGATTCAAAAACTACGGGAACTACGTGAAAATGAACGTCTTGGACCAAGTACAGGCAGCTTAGTGGAAGAAGCAGCAAAAAGAGGGATTCCTTGGATGCGTCTTAATAAATATTCGCTTGTGCAGTTGGGCTATGGCGTAAATCAACGTAGAATACAAGCCACAATCGCAAGTACAACGAGCAATATTGCGGTAGAAATCGCTTGCGACAAAGAAGACACCAAAAGTTTGTTGGAGCAAATGAATATTCCTGTTCCCAAAGGTGATGTGATTTATGATGAAACAGGCTTGCAAGATGCGGTAAAAAGTTTGGGTTATCCCTTGGTGTTGAAGCCTTTGAATGGCAATCATGGCAAAGGGGCAACCATTGATGTCAAAAATTGGACAGAGGCTTTGGCGGCTTTGAACCTTGCCAAAACCTATTCTCGTGGTGTGATTTGTGAGCAGTTTATCACAGGAGACGACTATCGTTTGTTGGTGATAGATTACAAATTTGTGGCAGGCGCAAAACGCACCCCTGCGGCAGTAACAGGCGATGGCGTGCATACAATTCAAGAATTGGTGGACATCACAAATGCCAATCCTTTGAGAGGTTACGGACACGAAAAGGTGCTAACAGCCATCAAAGTTGATGCGATGAGTTTAGAAATTCTGGCAAAAAAGGGGCTTACTTTGGAATCTGTTTTGCCCGAAGGCGAAATTGTTTACCTCAAAACTACGGCAAATCTCTCCACAGGTGGCACTGCTACTGATGTAACCGATATTGTTCACCCCTACAATGTTTTTATGGCGGAGAGAATTGCCAGAGTAGTAGGTTTAGACATTTGTGGCATAGATTTAATGAGTCCTGATGTTTCTATTCCGATGAATGAAAACAATGCTAAGGTCTTGGAAGTCAATGCTGCACCAGGTTTCCGTATGCACCTTGTCCCCGCAGAAGGTATCGGTAGAAATGTGGCAGAGCCTGTAATTGATATGTTATTTCCGCCAGGTAAACCTTTTACGATTCCGATTATTGCTGTTACAGGCACAAATGGCAAAACAACCACAACTCGTTTGATAGGGCATATTATTCGTTCGTTGGGGCATAAAGTAGGTATGACTACTTCTGACGGCATTTATATTCAAAATAGAATGTTGGAAAAAGGCGACTGCACAGGACCGAATAGCGCAAAATTTGTGCTGATGGACCCAAGTGTAGAATATGCCGTTTTGGAAACCGCAAGAGGTGGTTTGTTGCGTTCAGGTTTAGCTTTTGCCGCTTGTGATATTGCCATCGTTACCAATGTCGCCGCCGACCATTTGGGTTTGAGAGACATCAATACCGTAGAAGATTTGGCAAAGGCAAAAGGCGTTGTGCCTGAAAGTGTTCACCCAAATGGCTATGCGATTCTCAATGCAGATGATGATTTAGTGTATGCCATGCGTGAAAACATCAAATGTAAATTGGCTTTGTTTAGCATGGACGAGCATAATCCCCGCATTGTGGAGCATTGTGCAAAAGGCGGCGTAGCGGCTGTGGCAGAAAATGGCTATGTTACCATTATGAAAGGGACTTGGAAATTGCGGGTAGAAAAAATCGTAAATATTCCCCTCACTTTTTCGGGGCGTGCCATTTTCAATATTCAAAATATTCTCCCTGCAATCATGGCAACTTACATTCTCAAAGGCATCAAAATTGACGACATTCGGGAGGCTTTGGAGACCTTTATTCCTTCGCCTGGACAAACGCCTGGTCGTATGAATATCTTCAAATTCCACAATTTTGAAATGTTGGTGGACTATGCACACAATGCACATGGTTTGCGTGCGATTTCCAAGTTTTTGGAGAAAACAGACGCAGCCGTTAAAACGGGCATTATTACCGTTGCTGGCGACCGTAGAAATGAGGACATTGTAGAGTTTGGCGAAATTGCAGGGGCGGCTTTTGATGAGATGATTATCCGCCACGACAAAAACCGTAGAGGCAGAGATGGCGATGAATTGACGGAATTGTTGATAAAAGGTATCCGAAATGTTGCGCCAAACAAGCCCATTCATATCATTCTCGATGAAATGGAAGCTGTACATTATGCCATTGCCAACGCAAAACCTGGCAGCCATATCACGCTTTGCTCCGATGCCATCGCAGATGCTCTGGAATTGATAAAATCTTTGAAAGAAAAAGAGAGCTTGGCAGATATGGAAAATACTTAAATTTTTCTAAAAGCTGTCTCATTTAGCCGTTGTTGGTGTTTCAGTCGAAAGACGATACCAACAACGGCAATGGAGAAGTCGAAGATGCGTAACTAAGTGTCATCTTCGATTAAAATACCTGTAAAGGGGGAAGGGCTAAATGTAAATTAAGTGAAACTAACGATAATAAAAATACGTTATTTCGGCATCAAGCTACGAAAATTGTAAGAAATGAAAAAATATTTTATACCAATTATTTGCCTTTGTTCCCCCTTTTTTCCCTACATTCATAAACTTATTCAAGCCTTTTTCCGTTAAAATAGATAAGTTTATCATTCTTTATTTTTTCAAACATGCAAGGACCACTCATCACAGTAACAGATACAGCTAAAATGCACGTAGAAAAATTGCGTGCAGACGGTGGATATAACGTAGAACATGCCCTACGTGTAAGCGTAGATGGTGGCGGTTGTTCGGGCTTGGTTTATAAATTAGACTTTGAAGAAAATGCGCAAGCAGGCGACCAAGTATTTGAACACAATGGCATTAGGCTTATGGTAAATATCAAAAGTCTTTTGTATTTGGTGGGAACAGAGTTGGATTTTTCGGGCGGATTAAAGGGCGAAGGTTTTCACTTCAAAAATCCAAATGCTTCTCGTACTTGTGCCTGTGGCGAAAGTTTTTCTGTATAAACAGTACATGTTCAATCATTTATCTCAATTTGCTAAGATTGTTCATTTTATCAGCACACGCAAAGGTGGCGTAAGTGCTGCTCCCTTTGATAGCCTCAATGTAAGTTTTTCTGTGGGCGATTTGCCCGAAAATGTCTTAGAAAATCGCCGTATTTTGGCAGAATCAGTAGGCATTGCCTTAGAAAATTGCATCATTCCACAACTTTGTCATGGCACAAACATCGAAATTGTGAGGGTAGGGGACAGGGGCAGAGGTGTTTTTTCGCCTGAAAATGCGTTTAAAGAAACAGATGGTTTTATTACAAATGTCCCCGAAATTTGCCTGTGGGTAACTTCTGCAGATTGTACGCCCGTTTTTTTTTATGAC
Source organism: Bacteroidota bacterium (assembly GCA_013298365.1). Classification (GTDB taxonomy): domain Bacteria; phylum Bacteroidota; class Bacteroidia; order J057; family J057; genus JAAFHL01. The sequence goes on from JAAFHL010000088.1 coordinate 12,702, forward strand.
CCTGAAAAACAAGTAGTTGCGATGGCGCATGCAGGTTGGAAAGGGACACTTGCCGAAATTGCTGCAAAAACGGCGTTGAAAATGCACACAGATTTTGCTTGTAATCTTGCCGAGATTCGGGTGGGAATAGGCACTTCGATTGGCGCATGTTGCTATGAAGTGAGCAAGGAATTAGCTGAAAAATTTTCCACTGCTTTTGGTGAAAAAGTGGTTTCTGTAAAGGAAAATACCTCTTATTATTTAGATTTGTGGGAAGCAAATTGGATTCAATTGGAAAAAATAGGCATTTTATCCCAACATATCGAAGTATCGAATATTTGTACGGCTTGTAATACGGATTTGTATTATTCTTTTCGTAAAGAAAATGGCAATACAGGACGATTTTGTGCTGGGATTTATCTTAAGGCTTAGTTTCTCGCAGATAAAAGGCGGCTATCTGCGAAAAAATAACATGTATAAAATCTCCCTAATAGCAGTACGTATTCTCTTTGCAATTTGGTCAGTACGCAGGTAGTTGGAATCTAAGCCAGTCTTGGGGATTATATTTTATCATAACAAATGTAGCATAAATTGAGAGAGGTACATCTTTTATATTTGTGCTAAAACATGGAAGGTTTAAAAACTGCCATGTTTTTTGCGTTAAAATGAAAGATGCCAAATAATTTACCTAAAATAAGCATCTGCTAATACAAATACTGCAAAGGTAACAGAAGCAATGCCATTTGTGGTAAAAAAAGCTAAATTTACTTTGGATAAATCGTTGGGCTTTACCAAAAAATGCTGATAGGTAAGCAAAATAATAAACACACCTGCACCTACCCAAAAGAG
>JAAFHL010000089.1 GCA_013298365.1 Bacteroidota bacterium
TACCATTGTTTTCTCTGACGAAACAGATGTCTATTGGGCAAGGCAGCAAGTTACAGAAAGACTTGCACAAGTGGAAATTCCCACAGAAATAGGCAAACCCGAATTGGCACCTGTTACTACAGGTTTGGGCGAGATATATCAATATGCTGTCCGTCCTAAACCTGGTTTTGAGAAAATTTATACTGCAACAGAATTGCGTACTATTCAGGATTGGATTGTGCGCCGACAACTTTTAGGCGTAGAAGGGGTAGCAGATGTGAGCAGCTTTGGCGGCAAATTAAAGCAATATGAAATAGCAATTTCGCCCGAAAAACTCAAAGCACAAAATCTTTCTATTCAAGATGTTTTTGCAGCTTTGGAGAAAAACAACCAAAATACAGGCGGTGGATATATCGAAAAAGGACCAACCGTTTTATTTATTCGCAGCGAAGGTTTGATGCAAAACGAGGCTGATATTGAACAAGTTGTAATCAAAAATACAGGAAATGGTACGCCCCTTTTGATTGGTGATATTGCGGAAGTGAAAATTGGAACTGCAACTCGCTATGGAGCCATGACTTTTGACGACAAAGGCGAAGTTGCAGGGGCAGTAGTCATGATGCTAAAAGGCGAAAACTCTTCCAAAGTTATCACAAATATTAAAGAACGGGTAAAGCAAATCGAAAAGACGTTGCCCAAAGGCGTAATGATTGAGCCTTTTTTGGATAGAACAAAAATGGTAAACAACGCCATTTCTACTGTAGAAAAAAACCTGATGGAAGGAGCTTTGATTGTCCTTTTTGTCTTGGTAATTTTCTTGGGAAATCTTAGGGCAGGTTTGCTTGTGGCTTCTGTCATTCCGCTTGCGATGCTTTTTGCTATCATTATGATGAATATTTTTGGCGTTTCGGGCAATTTGATGTCGCTTGGGGCTTTGGACTTTGGTATGTTGATAGATGGGGCAGTCATTATTGTGGAAGCTGTTTTGCATCATTTGGCACTGCGAAAAGGCTTACAAACGCTTTCTCAAAGTGAAATGGACACAGAAGTTACCCATAAAACGCAGCAAATTCGAGGCGCAGCTTCTTTTGGCGAATTTATCATTTTAATAGTATATATTCCTATTTTGACATTGTCAGGCATAGAAGGAAAAATGTTTAAGCCGATGGCACAAACCGTAGCTTTTGCGATTTTGGGCGCATTTATTTTGTCTTTGACCTATATTCCTATGATGTCTGCCTTAATTTTGAACAAAAAAGCCAAAACCAAACAGACTCTTTCAGATAGGGTAATGACAGTTTTGGAAAATATCTATCAAAAAGCCTTGTCTTTTGCGCTACATTTCGCAAAAATCCATGTAGGCATCACTTTAATTATTTTTGCTTTTTCGATTTGGCTTTTTAGCACAATGGGCGGTGAGTTTATTCCCGAATTAGAAGAAGGTGACTTCGCTGTAGAAACAAGAGTTTTGGGCGGTAGCAATTTGAATGTGAGCATAAAAGCCACAACACAGGCAGCCAAAATCATTAAAGACAATTTTCCCGAAGTAGAGAAAGTCGTAGGAAAAATAGGCAGTGGCGAAGTCCCAACTGACCCTATGCCCATAGAAGCTGCCGATTTAATGATTATTCTCAAAGACAAAAAAGAATGGACTTCTGCCAAAACTTTTGATGAATTGGCAGAGAAAATGGGCGAAAAATTGCAAGCGATTCCAGGCGTAACCTTTGGTTTTCAATATCCTGTACAAATGCGTTTCAATGAGTTGATGACAGGTGCAAAGCAAGACGTAGTGTGCAAAATCTTTGGCGAAAACTTGGATACTTTGGCAAAATATAGTCAGATTCTGGGCGAAATTACCCACAAAGTAGCAGGCGCAAAAGACTTGTATGTCGAACAAGTTACGGGCAGTCCACAAATTGTGATTGAATATGACAGGGCAGCAATTGCTCGTTTTGGCATGAACATTCAAGACATCAATCGAGTGGTTAAAACAGCTTTTGCTGGCGAAAGTGCAGGCGTTTTGTATGAAGAAGAAAAGCGTTTCGACATTGTGGTGCGCTTGGCAGGTGAACAAAGGCAGAATATTTCAGATGTACAAAATCTGCTGATTCCTACGCCACAAGGTCAGCAAATTCCGCTCTCTCAAGTTGCCCTGGTTTCCGAAAAAGAAAGTGTGAATCAAATTCAAAGAGAAGATGCAAAAAGGCGAATTATTGTGGGTTTCAATGTAGAAGGGCGTGATGTGCAGAGCCTTGTAGCGGAATTACAGCAAAAAGTAGAAAAAGAAATTAAGTTTCCTGCAGGCTATTATGTCAAATATGGCGGAGAATTTGAGAACCTCATTGCGGCAAAAGCACGTTTGTTAATCGCTGTTCCTGCGGCTTTATTGCTCATTCTCGTTTTGTTATACTTCGCATTCGGCTCTATCACACAAGGTTTACTCATCTACACAGCGATTCCGCTTTCTGCGATTGGCGGCATTTTTGCCCTTTGGCTGCGAGATATGCCTTTTAGTATTTCGGCTGGCGTGGGCTTCATTGCACTCTTTGGGGTAGCCGTTTTGAATGGAATTGTCCTCATTACGGAATGTAATCGCATCAAAGCAGAAGAGGGAATAACAGACATCAAAGTCATTATTTTGCAAGCCACAAAAAGCCGTTTGCGCCCCATCTTGATGACCGCAGCGGTAGCTTCTTTGGGTTTTTTTCCGATGGCTTTCAGCGATGGCGCAGGCGCAGAAGTGCAAAGACCTTTGGCAACGGTAGTGATTGGTGGATTAGTTTCGGCTACTTTTTTGACATTGTTTGTCTTGCCGATTTTGTATAAATGGGTTGCTCATTTCACGCAGATTTCCGCAGATGATAGCAGATTTTCGCAGAAAGTAGAAGAAAAAAGTGAAATAATTGAAGAAAATGAAAAATAGTTTTACTATTTTTGTATTTACAAATAAGAATAGTAATACTAATTAATCATTTATCAATATGTTCTATCCAAGAAATATCTTTCCTGCTTTAAAACAGCATTTAGAAAATAAGCAAGTTACCGTACTTACAGGTATGCGTAGAACGGGCAAAACCACCCTTGTAAAACAATTGATGGCGGAATCTTCGATTCGTCAAAAGGCATATTTTGACCTTGAAAGAATGGATAATCGTCTCCTTTTTTCAGAAGCAAATTATGAAAATATTATTGCGAGAATGAAACAAGAAGGGATAAATTTTTCTGAAAAAGTCTTGATAGCGATTGATGAAATTCAATTAGTGCCAAATTTGCCAAGTGTCATAAAGTATTTATATGATACTTATAATATCAAATTTTTGCTCACAGGTTCAACGGTTTACTACCTCAAAAATCAATTTAGCGAATCCTTAGCGGGGCGAAAGAAAATTTTTGAAGTGTTTCCTTTGACTTTTCATGAATTATTGAGTTTCAAAGGGATAACCTTTATTCCACAAACGCATTTTACCAAACAAGTTTTTATACAAGCCGAATATGAAAGGTTAAAGTTTCATTATGAAGAGTATATACAATATGGGGGTTTTCCAGAAGTGGTTTTGAATGATAAAATAAGTGATAAAAAGGATATGATTTTAGATATTTTGAGTTCTTATATGAATATTGACATCAATTTTTTATCTGATTTCAAAAAATCAACGGAAATTTATCAACTTATTAAATTACTTGCGGTAAGAGTTGGGACAAAGTTAGACATTGCTAAATTGACAAGTGTAACTAATTTACCTCGTGCAGCAGTAGATAATTATTTATCACTTTTTGAAGAATCTTATCTCATCAAAACTATTCCTGTAACGGCGATAAGTCCTGAAAGAGAAATCGTTAAGGCAAAAAAAATCTATTTTTTAGACAATGGAATTGCTTCTATTTCTGCGGATTTGAGTAGTGGCGCAAAGTTTGAAAATGCGATTTTTAATCAATTAAATGCTTTGGGAGATTTGTCTTACTATCAACTCAAAACAGGAAAAGAGATAGATTTTATTTTGGATAGAGAAAAGACATTTGAAGTAAAAGAAACAGCTACTATTTCTGATTTCAAAAACCTTCAATATTTGTCGAAGAATCTCAATATTCCAGAAAATTTTGTTATAGGAAGACATCCTAATCAGCAATTTGATGGATTTTTATGGGGAGGGTTTATTGGGTAAAATTTTTAACATACATTCAAATGGATTTATCATCAATTTCAACAGCGTATAGCAGTTTGTTGCAAACCATTTCTAACACTTATACAAGTGGAAAAGTAAAGGCTTTTCAACAAGTAAATAGCACTTTGGTGCAAACTTATTGGTCAATAGGGCAACATATTGTCGAATTTGAGCAAGAAGGCAAACTCAAAGCTGCGTATGGCGACAAATTATTGGAAAGATTATCAAAAGACCTTTCACTTAGTTATGGCAAAGGGTTCAGTCTCAGTAATATAAAGCGATTTCGTCAATTCTACTTAGTTTACGCAATTAGTCAGACACTGTCGCACCAATTGAGTTGGAGTCATTATGTGGAACTCCTAAAAATAGACAATGAATTGGAGAGAAGTTTTTATGAGAAACAAACTATCTATGAGAATTGGAGTGTAAGAGAACTCGTAAGACAAAAAGAATCTTCTTTATTTTTCAGACTTGCTATGAGTAAAGATAAAAAAAGCATTTTAGCATTGGCAAAAAATGGGCAAATCATTTCAAAAGTCGAAGATATTTTGAAAGATGTTTACATTTTTGAGTTTCTGAAAATACCTGAACCTTATCAGATTAGTGAGACGCTTTTGGAGCAAAAATTAATCAATCATTTACAAGATTTTTTATTAGAGCTTGGAAAAGGTTTTGCCTTTATTGGTAGGCAATATAGGGTAACACTTGCAAATACGCATCATTATATAGACTTAGTTTTTTATCATAGAATCCTAAAATGTTTTGTACTAATTGACCTTAAGAAAGATACTGCTGGATATGAGGCTGTGGGGCAAATGAATATGTATCTTGGTTATATGGAAGCTGAACAAAATGTAGAAGGAGATAATCCTCCAATAGGAATTATTTTAGCAAGAGATAAAGATGAGTTGCAGATTAAATATGCAATGAGCCACACAACAAGTAAACTCTTTGTCCAAAAATACCAATTATATCTCCCAAATGAAGAAGAACTTCGTAGAGAAATAGCACTTATTTATCAACAAGAATGAAAAAATACATCATCATATTTCTATTTAGCATACACTATCTTTATGCACAACATGCTGATAGTAAGCCTATTTCCTTAGAAAATGCCATAGAAATATGTCTCAAAAACAATCTTTCTATCCAAACGCAAAAGCTGAAGATTTCGCAGCAAGAAGCCTTAGAAGGGACTGCGATAGATTTTGCGAAAACGAATTTGGGGACAGAAATTGGGCAAATAAATAGTCGTGCGATAGATTCAAAATTGATGGGTTCGCAGGCTTTTCGTCCCAAAAACTACTATCGTGCGCAAGATGCCTTGCTCAAAGCAAAAACAGCAGTGGAAAGACAAGGTGTGGACGTAGTTGCCTATCAAATCAAGGCAGAAATCTATCCTATTTTTGCGGAATTGCTGTTTTTACAAGCCCAAAAAGCCTTGTGTTTGCGCTATGACACGCTTTATACCCAAAATTTGAAGGTGGCAGAAACTCGGATTCGTTTGGGGGAAAGTGGTATTTTGGAAAAGACAATGGCAGAAACGCAAAGGCTACAAATTTCGCATGATATTTTGCAAACAGACGCAGAGATTTTGTATTGGCAGGAGAAATTGCAATATTGGTTGCAAACAAAAGACTGGTTTTTTCCTGAAAATCAGCCTGTTAAAATGAATTTTTCTTTTCCTACGGATTCCAATTATTTTCAAAAACATCCTGCTTTGAGGGCTTTGCAGCAACAAATTGCTTTGACACAGCAGCAAATCAAGGCGGAAGAAGCGGAGCTTTTGCCTGAATTTAGCATAGGTTTGGGTATGCAATCTATTCGAGGCTATCAAAATACAAGTGGAAAAGAATATTATGCGGGGGCTTTGCCACAATTTGCCTTTGTGCAAGCGGGTATTTCGATTCCAATTTACAAAAAAGCCATCAATAGCCGTATAGAATCTGTCAAAATCCAAGAAAAAGTAATTGAAAATGAGCAGCTTGTACAAAGTAAGCAAATTCAATATGAATATGATTTGCTTACTACTCAATACAAAAAAGCCGTTCAACATATTGCGTATTATGAAAAAGTAGCCATTCCACAAGGCGAGAAACTGCGAAAAACAGCAGAATTGAGTCGGCAAAATGGCGAAATTGGCTATGCAGAATGGTCGCTGACCTTGAATCAGGTCATGGCAATTCAACAAGAATATTTGAATGCGATTCGGGGATATAATCAAATTGTAGTAGCTTTGCAGAGCTTACTTTTTTAAGAAGCCGCTTCAAGGGTCTTCAACCACTTGAAGGGCTGTAAAACTAATTTAAAAATCAGCAACCTTACGAATGGTCGCAGACCTTCGTAATGGTTGATTACAAACATATTATGCACGACCATCATCATCATAACGAAGAGCATTTTACGGCTTCTGATTCCGTAAAAGACATTGTGATTGGCATGTCTGACGGATTAACCGTTCCTTTTGCGCTTGCTGCGGGACTTACGAGCATCGCCACAAATCAAATAATCATTACCGCAGGGATTGCAGAAATCGTTGCAGGTTCGATTGCGATGGGGCTTGGCGGCTATTTGGCAGGAAAAACAGAGGTAGAACACTATCAGTCTGAACTGAAAAGAGAATACAAAGAGGTAGAAGTAGTGCCTGAAAGGGAAATGCAAGAAGTCAAAGATGTATTTGCAGAATATGGCATTAGCCCTGCTTTGCAAGACAAATTAGCAGAGGAATTGAGCCAAAATAAGGACAAATGGGTAGAATTTATGATGCGTTTCGAGTTGGGCATGGAAGAACCGCACCCAAATCGTGCTGCGCAAAGTGCGGCTACAATTGGATTTTCTTATATTGTAGGCGGAATCGTACCCTTAATTGGCTACTTTTTGACAGATGACCCAAAAACGGGTTTGATATATTCAAGTTCATTAACCATGTTGTTTTTGTTCATTTTTGGCTATATCAAAACCAAACTTACAGGTGAATCTCCTTTCAAAGGTGCTTTCAAAACGGTCTTAATTGGGGCGTTGGCTGCAGGGGCTGCTTTTGCGATTGCGCATTTTATTTCGTAGTTTTTTGTAATATAAGTTCGGCGGGTTTTTAAAACCCACCGAACTTATAAAAATAATATCATGTCTGACATAAAAAAAATGAATTTTCGGGTACAACAATTTTTGGTTGTTGTGTCTGCGATTTTATTTATCCTAAAAATAGCCGCCTTTTATCTCACAAATTCTGTCGCTATCTTGACAGATGCGCTAGAAAGTATTGTAAATGTGGTAGCTGGCTTTATTGGTTTGTATAGTTTGTACATTTCTGCCAAACCTCGTGATGCCGACCACCCGTATGGGCATGGCAAAGTCGAGTTTTTGTCCGCAGCCGTAGAAGGGACACTTGTCATTGTTGCGGGTTTTGTCATTTTGTACGAAGCGATTCATAATTTGGCTTTTCCACATGAAATAAAGCAAATGGATTATGGGATTATTCTGATTGCCATTACTGCCATTGTCAATTATTTGGTGGGCGAATATTGTGTGCGTACAGGCAAAAAGAATAATTCTTTGGCATTGATAGCAAGTGGAACACACTTAAAATCAGATACTTATACAACCGTTGGCTTGATTATAGGTTTGATTTTATTGTATTTTACCCAAATAAAATGGCTTGATAGTGCAGTTGCGATTGTCTTTGCTTTTATCATTATTCGCACAGGTTATGTCATTTTGCGAGAATCGGTTTCGGGCATTATGGACGAGGCAGACGAAACCCTAATTACACAAATCGTAACAGAAATGGCAAAACATAGAAGCGAAAACTTGGTAGATATTCACCATTTGCGGGTAGTTAACTATGCAGGTTTGTTTCATATAGATTGCCATGTTACCGTTCCTTGGTATTTGAATGTAAATGAAGCACATGACCAAATAGATGTGATTACAAACACCTTACAGGCTCATTTTCAAGGAAATGTGGAGTTTTCTATTCATACAGATGGCTGTATTCCTGCTACACAATGTGGCTTATGTGCAAAGCAAAATTGCCCAGAAAGGAAGTCTCCTTTTATCAAACAAGTTGCATGGACAATTGAAAATGTAACGCAAAACCAAAAACACATATTAAGTTGAAAGTGGAGAGTGGAAAGTTGATAGTTCCAATATCTTTAACTCTCCACCCTCCACTTTTAACGCTCAACTTTCTTTTATGAAATACTTCAAATATCTTTTTCTTATATTTCTCTTTGCTTGTAAAAACGAAAAGCCAGAAGTGGCACAAGCAAGCGCAGCAAAAGAAGCTGCCCCCGAAAACGAAGTTCGTTTTACGCAAACACAATTGGATAATGGACAAATTGTCCTGGGAAATCCCGAAATGCGTGCCATCAAAGGGGCGTTAAAGGTAAATGGCGTGATAGACGTGCCGCCGCAAAACTTGGTTTCGGTCAGTTTTCCTTTGGGCGGCTATTTAAAAAGCACAGATTTGCTGCCAGGAATGCCTGTCAAAAAAGGGCAGGTGATTGCGACTTTGGAAGACCCTGCCTATATTCAGTTGCAACAAGATTATTTGGTTTCGCAAGCAAAAGAAGCGGCTTTGAATATCGAACTTTCTCGTCAGATGGAATTGCAAGCCGAAAAAATCAATGCGGGTAAAATGGTGCAGCAAGTACAAGCAGACTTGAATGTGCAACGAATCATGGTCAAAACCTTAGCAGAAAAATTGAGGCTAATTGGCATTTCTCCCGAAAAACTGACGGAAGACAATCTTTCTCGTTCTGTTTCCATTTATTCCCCGATAAGTGGATTCGTTTCTAAGGTAAATGTGCATATTGGCAAGTATCTTGCGCCCACAGATGCCATGTTTGAATTGGTCAATACGACAGATATTCATGCGGCACTCACCATTTTTGAAAAAGATTTGTCCAACATTCACATTGGGCAAAGCGTCAAAATTACTGTTCCAAACCAGCCTAACAAGGTCTATATGGCAAAAATCATTTTGATTGGGCGCACTTTGGACGAGCATAGAGCCGCAGAAATTCACTGTCATTTTGAGCAAACAAGTGCAGATTTCACGCCAGGCATGTTTCTTTCTGCCGAAATAGAAACCCATATTTCGCAGGCACTTTCAGTTCCAAATGAGGCGATTGTACGCTTTGAAAACAAGTTTTTTGTTTTTACTGCCAAAGATGCTTTTACCTTTGAAATGCAAGAGGTGCTTTTAGGCGTAGCAGATGCTACTTTTTCGCAAATTACGCCTGCGGAGGAGATAGATTTGACTACGAAAAAAATTGTGGTCAAAAATGCTTATACTATTTTGGCGAAAATGAAAAATACAGAGGAGGAGTAAAATATTTAGGTTCTCTGACAGTTTTTGTGGATTTTTGCGTAACGTAGGGGTTGCAACCCCTACGTTACGCAAAAATATCTGCTTTGAGGCTTGTCTCCACAAAAATTGTCAGAGAACCAATATTGCTTACGTTTCAAAATGGAGACCTAGACTTATTCCTCTATCCTGTTAGGAATAAAATATCGGTAAAAACATAGATCACCCAACCTGTCCTCATGTTTTTTCGTGCTTGCACGAAAAAAACGATAAAATGGGGGGAATATCTCATATTTCTACCGATATTTTGTGCATGCGGCACAGTAGGTCTACACTTTTGAACGTAACCAAAAAATTACTACGGAATTGTAGCATACACCTTAACCTATGCCTTGTTAAGCGTAACAAAGGCAAGCCCTATAAATTTTCGATAAATCAAATCAGTTCGCAAATAAATGATATGATGGAATATTTTCCAAATTTTATTCCCTTTATGAATACTTTTTTTTTCGTTTCAAGCTAAATAGACTTCATTATACGGAAATTGAACAAAAAAACATGAAAACCCCTATTTTTTTAGTCTTTTTGCGAAAACAAACTTACCTTTGCAAGGTTTTTGCACACATAGGACTAAAAACGAAAGAACGCCTTTGAACAATATTTACAAATTTTTTGACGATATGAACGACATTTTGGCACTTTTCTCGCCCGAAGACGAGGACGAAGATTTTGAGATGGACATCCCTTTGATGATTCGGGAAGAAGAAAAGGAAACACGCGAAGATGATATAGAAACGGGTTTGATTGGCATTTTGCCTATCAAAAATACGGTTCTGTTTCCGGGTGTAGTGATTCCAATAACAGTTGGGCGTGAAAAATCTATTCAAGTAGTCAAAGATGCAAATAGAACCAAGCACAAACGTATTGGCGTGCTTGCGCAGCGAAATCCTGAAACAGAAGACCCACAGGCAGAAGATTTGTATGAAATGGGAACAGTTGCCCGCATTTTAAAACTGTTTAAAATGCCTGATGGTAGCGTAACGGTTGTCATTCAAGGGCGCAGCCGCTTTAATGTGCTGGAATATGAAGAAGGGGGAAAATACCTAAAAGCCAAAATTGCCAAGGCGCATGAGGTTTCACCGCCCGAAAAAGAGGTAAAAGCCCTTACTCGCAACCTTCGCAAAGGAGCTTTTCGTATCATAGACCTTTCGCCCAATATCCCACAAGAGGCAAAAATTGCACTTGAAAATATTGACCATTTAGGACTTTTGGCGCACTTTATTGCCTCAAATCTTAATTTAGAAGTGCCAGAAAAACAAGCACTTTTGGAAGTAAATGATTTGAATGAAAAAAGTCATATTATTTTAAAACACCTTGACAGTGAATTAGATGTGTTGGAATTGAGTGTGGAAATCCAGTCAAAGGTGAAAGTGGATATGGATAAACAGCAGCGTGAATTTATGTTGCGACAGCAAATCCGTACCATACAAGAAGAATTGGGCGAGGCGGTTCAATCTTCGGAGTTAGATGAGATACGAGAAAGGGCAAAAAACAAAAAATGGTCGGCGGCAACACAGCAAATGTTTGACAAAGAAATGCACAAACTTATGCGCTTGACTTCACATATGCCCGATTATGCACAGAGTATCAACTATTTAGAATGGCTATTAGATTTGCCTTGGCAGCAATATAGCGAAGACCTCTTTAATTTTGTTAAAACGCAAAAAATTCTTGACAATGACCATACAGGTTTAGAAAAACCCAAAGAAAGAATTTTAGAATATTTGGCAGTATTGAAATTAAAAAATGATAAAAAAGCCCCGATTTTATGCTTTTATGGACCTCCTGGGGTAGGAAAAACTTCTTTGGCAAAATCCATTGCCAAATCTTTGGGCAGAGATTGTGTACGAATTTCTTTGGGTGGCGTGAGAGATGAGGCAGAAATTCGAGGGCATAGGCGCACCTATATCAGTGCTATGCCAGGCAAAATTATTCAAGGAATGAGAAAAGCAAAGACAGGAAACCCTGTTTTTGTATTAGATGAAATAGACAAAGTGGGCAATGACTATAGAGGCGACCCTTCCTCTGCACTTTTGGAAGTGCTTGACCCTGAACAAAATAACACGTTTCAAGACCACTATTTAGAAGTCGAATATGATTTATCCCGAGTTATGTTCATTGCTACAGCAAACTCACTTGCTACGGTTCACCCTGCATTGAGAGACAGGCTCGAAATCATCGAAATCAATGGCTATTCATTGGAAGAAAAAATGGCAATCGCCAAAAAACATTTAATTCCTACGGCTTTTGAAGAACATGGGCTGAAAAAAACTGACCTCAAAATTTCTGACAAAGCCCTTCAAAAATTGATTGAAGGCTATACAAGAGAGTCTGGCGTGCGCAAACTTGCACAGCAAATTGCCACCCTTTGTCGTGCTGCGGCAAAGCGCATTGTAATGAGCGATGAGCCTGCAACCATAAAAGTTACGGATAAAAACATAGAAGAACTGCTCGGAACGGTTCGTTTTGAAAACGAAAGTTATCAACTCATAGATACATATGGCGTTTGTATCGGCTTGGCATGGACACCTGTGGGAGGCGATATTTTGTTCATAGAATCTACCCTCAGTCGTGGCAAAGGACATTTGTCATTGACGGGTCAATTAGGTGATGTGATGAAGGAATCTGCAACTTTGGCATATACTTATTTGAAATCTCATGCAGATTCGCTTCAAATTCCTTACGAAGTATTTGACAAATGGGACGTTCATTTGCATGTTCCTGCGGGGGCAATCCCAAAAGATGGACCTTCGGCGGGCATTACGATGCTCACAACCTTGGCTTCCCTTTTTACTCGCCGCAAAGTAAAAGCACATATTGCGATGAGTGGCGAAATTACGCTTAGGGGCAAAGTGCTGCCCGTAGGTGGCATCAAAGAAAAAGTACTTGCAGCTGCTCGTATCGGCATCAAAACCATCATTTTGTCGAAAGAAAATGCCAAAGATGTGCGAGAAATCAAGGAAAACACCATCGCAGGTTTGACATTTCATTATGTATCAAATATGATGGAAGTCTTAAATTTGGCATTAGAAAATGAGGCAATGGAAGATGTAAATTTATTATTGAGGAAAGATTGATAAAAAGCAGAAAACAAGCAACTTTTTCAGTTAATGCTTGTTTTTTTTTCGTATCTTTGTAAGATAGTGTTTTGTTTATTACTTTTGCCCTCAAATCATTCATTTAAACTATTTTTGCATCATGATGATAAAATATTTGTTTTTTATGTGCCTTGCACTTGTATTTATTTCGGGTTGTACATCTCGTGAAGAAACAGATGATGCCCTCATTCAAACCTATCTTTCGGATAACGGCTTGACGGCGACAAAAGACGCTTCGGGGATTTACTACATCATTACCAAGCAAGGCACGGGCATCAATGCAAGTGCAAGCTCAGCCGTAACCGTAAACTACTCAGGTAAGCTTTTAGACGGAACTATTTTTGATAGCGGTTCAAATGTAACTTTTGGCTTGTCAAGTGTGATAGAAGGCTGGAAAATAGGGATTCCTTTGATGAAAGAAGGAAGCGAAGGTACCCTTTTTATTCCTTCAAAATTGGCGTATGGTAACAAAAAATCAGGCGATATTCCACGTAATTCTGTCCTCATTTTTGACATAGGTCTTATCAGTGTTATCAATTAAAAATTAATATTTCGGAAAAGCTCAATACAAGTGATGTAAAATGAAAAGATAAGCTAACTTTTTTAGCGTCTAACTAATCTCTTTATACCTCTTTTCGTTCGTTATTAATTTTCAATTATTCATTTTTAATTATATTTATGCCGCATATTTCAGAAAGGGCGATTGCAATGCCCGCCTCCCCGATTCGTAAATTAGTACCGCTAGCAGAAGCTGCCAAAAAAAGAGGCAACAAAGTGTATCATCTCAATATTGGTCAACCTGATATAGAAACGCCGCCGCAATTTTATGAGGCAATTCGTAAAGCCGACCTCAAAGTGCTTGCATATAGTCATTCGGCAGGCAATGAGTCTTTGCGCAACAAA
>JAAFHL010000009.1:0-22490 GCA_013298365.1 Bacteroidota bacterium
TATGCTAACCCCTAATAAGTTGATTATCAATATTCTTGATAAAACATAAAACCTTATTAATCAAACATTTATGTTTTTAGCATAAATTGACCGCCCAGCTACTAATCTTTTGAAGGAAAGGTTAAAATCCTGTTTTCTTTTGCGTATATTTGCCCTCAAATTATCTAAAACACATCTTTTGCGCTATATTTTAGACATATCATATCTCGGCACACGCTACGCAGGCTGGCAAATTCAGCCAAACGCTCCTACGGTTCAAGCCGAATTGAATCGTGCGTTGAGCCTTATTATGCGAACAGAAATGGAATCTTTGGGTGCAGGACGCACAGATACAGGCGTTCATGCCTCACAGCTTTTGGTGCATTTTGATATTGAAATGGAATTGCCTTCCCATTTTCAAAGAAGATTGAATAGTTTACTGCCCCCAGATATTTCCGTAAATGCGGTTTTTACTTCGCCCAAAGCCGACTTTCATGCTCGTTTTGATGCCATTTATCGACAATATCAGTATTTTCTAACGCCCCAAAAACACCCACTTACTTCCGACAGGGCGTGGTTTTGTCATGCGAAATTGGATTTTGAAAAAATGAATGAAGCGGCTGCCATTTTATTAGAATATGATGATTTTGCTTCTTTTGCCAAAACAGGTGGGCAAAATCATACTACTTTTTGTAAACTAACACAAGCAATATGGCGAGAAGCTCATCAAGAAGATGCCCTTTATGTGGTAAAAAATATGCCTTTGTACGTTTTTACCATACAAGCCGATAGGTTTTTGAGAGGCATGGTGCGTGCCATTGTGGGGACTTTGGTAAGAGTGGGCGAAGGTAAAATTTCACTTGCCGAATTTAGGCGTATCATTGAGGCAAAAAATAGAAGTCAAGCGGCTGAAAATGCACCGCCACAGGGTTTATTTTTAACAAAAGTAGTATATCCCGAAGGTTTTCTACAAAAATAAATGTATATTTGTGCTGAAAAATAACAGTTAAATCAGATAAGGAACAAGTAAAAAATAAAACAACCATTCTGCAAGAATCTACAAAAGCTAAGTGTTTAAGTATCAGTTTTCTGGATTCTTGCAGAATGGATAAACTTTAACAAGTTATTTTTCACTCATTCCTAATTACAAATTATACACAAAACATTGATATGGCAAGTTTTAGCTCATTTAAAAATTTAGATAGTGCATTAATTCATTTTAATGTTACAGAAACAAGTAAAAATATCTTTAAAAATATTGCAATTGTTCATGTTCCACAAACTTTGCAATCAGAAATAGAATTTAATATTACGGAGATGCCCTATAATGTGTCCGAATCTTCTATTTGTGAAATGGTTATTTTTCCTATTTTAAAATCTCTTTGGACAAATTTTAAGGCTAAATTACTCCTATGGAGTCATAAAGGAATTGGGAAAGAGGCGGATTTGATGGGCATACCCGATTATATCATTGCAAAACGCTCACCTTTGGGTAGGGTTATGGATTTGCCTATGTTGGTCATGATAGAAGCTAAAAAAGACGATTTTGATGGTGGTTGGGGACAATGTTTGGCGCAAATGATAAGTGCGCAAAAATTAAATCAAAGTGATAGTTGTATCTATGGAATCGTTACAAATGGGGATACTTGGCAATTTGGAAATCTTGTAAATCAATCTTTTACCAAAAACACCTTTCCCATTGGTATCAACGAAATGGACAAATTATATAGCGCACTTTATTTTATTTTTGCAGAATGTGAAAAGCAAATTAAATAATGGTATAAATCATACTACAATATTTATCGAAATTACATACTAGGGACATTCCTGTTTTGGAATAAAAATTGAGGACAAACAGCTATTATTTAACCCTTTTATAAGGTATAACGAAAAAGCAAAACACATCGCCGTAGAAAAATTTGCGCTAAAAGAGAAAATTTTAACTTTGATGCAAATAGGGGATATAATCGTCAAATAAAATATCAACAACTTGACAAAGCAGAATTAACACACATTCATGAAAGATATATGTCAAGATTATGTGGTTTATTACAAAGTAAATTTCGCCTTTTTTCCTGTGATTTTGATTTTGGCTTTAAATTCCCTTTTTCTACGGGAATTTTAGCATAAATTGCTATTTCTTTATAAACCACAAATTCATTTTTAAACTGACTAAAATCTCCCATGTATTTTTTTTCTGCATGTGAGCTATGCCAAGCATGATGGCAACGAAAGGCGGTTTGTAGTAAAAAATCTGCTAAAATATTGCCTGAATATAATTGGTCTTCCATATTTCCTTTTCCTGCTGATTTTAAATTACAAATCAATACATACAATTTTTCACCTCCTTTTTTACTTGTATGGGTATAAAAAATAAGATAATCGCATTTGCTACGCAATGGAGAAGTTTCATTGAGAAATAACAAAGGCTCTTTAATACGCTGATTATCAATATCTTTTATCTCTCTATCAAACTTATACACAAGGGCATTTCCTGTTTTTTGAAAAGTAACTTGTTTACATGTTGCATCAGGTTTATCTTCTGTCAAGACAATTTTCTTACCTTTTACGCTACATTGATAAGGCGCAAAAATCGTTTTTTCGATGGATTTTAGCAATTCTTGAATCATATTTTCTGCCTAATTATCATGTAAAGTAAAGAAAATATCCTGCGCAGATTCATTTAAGGCATTGATTTCATCGTCTATGCTTTTTATCTCAAAACCCGTTGCACTCACCTCTAATGCCTCAACTTTGTCTGTAAAAAGATAAACCCCCACTTTTTCAGGGTTTAGTATTTGGTCTTGCTTATAGCCATATTTTTTGATGAGTTTATTCACCACTTTATCATTGCCTTTCACATCAAGCATGATTAAATTATTCAATTCTCGAATAATATAATCGCTGTGTGTACTTAGCATGACTTTTATCCCCGCATTGACCATTTGCGCAATTACCCTTGCCACTTTTCGCTGATTATCAGGGTGTAAGTTCAATTCGGGTTCATCTATAATGAAAAAATCGCCTACCTTTGCAATATGCCGTAAATAAAAAATAATGCTTGCTAATGATTTTACGCCCGAAGCGGTAAGATGTATGCCAAGACTTTTTTTCGATTTAAGGGGACTAAATTGTAATTCTCCTGTATCTGCCACTTTTATTTTTCCTTGCAAAATGGATTTTTCTATTTCATCGGCAAGGTAAGCGAAAGGGCTTTTTTGTTTTTGGAGAACGTCCATACTGTTTGCCAACTCTAATCCATTTCTTATGGGTAGAGAATAACGTGAGGTTTTTTGTCCAATACCTAAAATATTTGTTAGTTTACTATCTGAGTCCAATACTGCATTAATAAATTGATTTCTTTTTTCAGATAGTTCTCTACTAAATAAATTGATAGAAGTTCTCTCTGCTGTTGCAATAAATATTTTATTAAAAATCACATCAAAAATAAGTTCTGATATTTTTTCTATAATAATTTGAGTGATAGCATCTAAATTAGTGATTTCTTCTGATGTTTCCCGAATAATCAAAATTGTTAATAAAGAATTATCGCTGCTTTTTTTTAAAAAAATAGTAATTTCTCCTCCTAAACTAAAACTTTTATCAATTAATATCATTTTTATCTGTTCCTCTAATATACTGTTCTCTAATATAATATTTATAGAAGAAGAGTTAAAAAAATCCCTGTCAGAGGCAAAAATATTAGGCAGCCATTCCTTATACCTCTTTTCCAAATTTTTCATAATGGTGTCTTTTTGGGAAAGGAAGATTGATAATAAATCTATTTCAATACTTTCTTTTGATAAATCATTGTTATCAAAAAATGAATATCTTAAATCTGCTGGCATATAAAGGCGACTATCATTTATACCTTTAAACAACCCATAAATACTATACGCCACATACGTCTTCCCACTATTATTGCCGCCGCAAAGAATAATGAGGTCTTTATTTAAGTCTATATCAGCATGTTTGATGGGACCGAGATTGTCTATTGCTATTTTCATATCTTTTATAATTTAAACCCTATAAGGCAAACAAGTAACACGCTTATATGAACTTATATGCCTTATATGGTTGTAATTTTAATACGCCTTTGCAAACAGCACTCTTTGCGTCGAAGGCTTGCCTGAATAAATACAAACCCCCTCTTCCAGAGGATTATCCAAAGGAATACAACGAATCGTTGCGCCTGTTAATTCCTTGATTTTCAACTCTGTTTCTGTTGTGCCATCCCAATGTGCGTAGATAAAACCGCCATTTTCGCCTTCTAACAGGGCTTTAAAATCCGCAAGTGTATCTGCCTTATAGGTACGTGCATCACGCAAGTCTTTGATTTGTTGGTACAAAGTTGCTTGAATATTGTCTAACAAGTCATTTATTTTCCCAATAAAATCGCCGTCCAAAGACATGTTTTCTTTGGTTTTGAGGTCTCTGCGTGCTACTTCTACTTGATTTGCCGCCAAATCTCTTGGTCCCATGCCCAAACGCACAGGCACACCTTTCATTTCCCATTCTGCAAACTTCCAGCCTGGCTGTTTTTTGTCGTCTTCGTCTATTTTAACACGAATACCTGCTGCTTTTAGCATTTTCCCCACTTCACGACATTTTTCTGTAACCGCTTCTTTTTCAGCTTCTTTGCGATAAATAGGTACAATCACCACTTGTATCGGCGCAAGCACAGGCGGCAAACGCAAGCCATCGTCATCAGAGTGAGACATGATAAGCGCGCCAATCAAACGGGTACTTACTCCCCAAGAAGTTGCCCACACATATTCCAATTGATTCTCTTTATTGGCAAATTTTACGTCAAATGCTTTGGCAAAATTTTGTCCCAAAAAGTGCGAAGTCCCTGCTTGCAAGGCTTTTCCATCTTGCATAAATGCCTCAATACAATAGGTATCTTCTGCGCCCGCAAAACGCTCATTGGGTGTTTTTACGCCTTTTATGACAGGGATTCCCAATGTCTTTTCTGCAAACTCTGCATACACATCAAGCATTTGTCTCGTTTCAAAAACGGCTTCTTCTTTGCTTGCATGAGCAGTATGTCCTTCTTGCCACAAAAACTCTGTGGTACGCAAAAACATACGGGTGCGCAGTTCCCAACGCACCACATTTGCCCATTGATTGACCAAAATCGGCAAATCTCTATACGATTGAATCCAGTTTTTATACGTACTCCAAATAATGGTTTCAGAAGTGGGGCGAATAATGAGTTCCTCCTCCAATTTCGCTTCAGGGTCCACCACCAAACCCTTTCCATTTGGGTTTGCCATGAGGCGGTGATGCGTTACTACGGCACATTCTTTGGCAAAACCCTCTACATGGTCAGCCTCTTTGCTCAAATAAGATTTCGGGATAAACAAGGGGAAATAAGCATTCACATGTCCCGTTTCCTTAAACATGTCGTCTAACACACGCTGCATACGCTCCCAAATCGAATACCCGTAGGGACGAATAACCATACAGCCTCTTACCTCAGAATTTTCAGCTAATTCCGCCTTTTTTACCAGTACATTGTACCACTCTGAATAATTTTCTTGTCGAGTAGGAAAATCTTTTGCCATTTTTGGATAAAAAATTAATATAATTTGAAGTGCAAAAGTACGAAAAAATAAATAAATCGGGCTGTTTTTTATCGTTTTCGTACAAATTGCCAGCGATTTCTTACTTTTGTGGCAAAGAAACAAATGAAATAAATATGATAGTAGCAGCTTTTGATTTTGATGGAACGATTACGACAAAGGACACAATGTTTGCTTTTATTCGTTTTGTAAAAGGAGATTTATCTTTTATTTGGGGCATGTTTTGCATTTCTCCCTACTTGCTTGCGCATAAATTAGGTTTCATTTCTGCTCAAAAGGCAAAGGAAAAATTATTGACTTTTTTCTTCAAAAATGAAAGTGAACAAAAAATGTATGAATTGGGTGAGCGTTTTTGCGAGGAAATGATACCGAGTTTACTACGCCCACAAGCCCTTGCTTGCATTGAAAATCACCAAAAACAGGGACATATTTGCTATTTAGTAACGGCATCTCTCACGTTTTGGACAAAAAAATGGGCTGAAAAGCATGGATTTATCTTAGTTGCAACTCGCCCACTCATAGAAAATGATACTTTTACAGGCAAAATAGTAGGCGAAAATTGCAATGGCGCAGAAAAAGTAGCAAGACTTTTGCTTGTTGTGGGTGCGGAGGCAATAGAAAAAAAGTATGCATATGGCGATACTTCGGGTGATAGAGAATTACTAACATGGGCAGATGAGGGTTTTTTTAAACTATTTTGATTTTCTTTTTGCTCCTTTTTTATATGAACGATAGCTAACAAATAACGAACCGTATTTTGTCTATTTCAAGCATTTTCTTGTAAAATACACATATCATTTTTCACTAAATCTTGACTTATTACACTTTTCCAGTAGTTAGCCTAAATTTCTTGCAAATTTTTATTGTGTTTCAAATCAAAACGCCTAACTTGCAGCCGTTTTTGAATAAGTCTCCCCGTTTTTGGCAAATATAGGGGAAGTCTTATTCTCAATTCATGCTAACTTTCCACTCTCAACAACTTGTGCTGAGCTTAGTCGAAGCATATACTTTCCACTTAAATAGATATGTCCAAAGAACTACTTACGACATTAATGAATGTAATGATTTTCGCTCCAATGATTGGCGTTCCACTCATTTTGGCGATGAAAAAAGAGTCCGCAAAATATGTGGCTTTCCTCGTTTCACTCATTCCTTTTGCATTGAGTATCATTTTGTTGGTGCAATATTTGGCTACTTCTGCTAATGCAGATGCTACCACAGGTATGGTCTTTTTTAGTTCCTTCAAATGGATAACCTTGCCAGGTTTTGATGTGAACTTTACCACAGGCATGGACGGAATTTCTGTTCATTTGATTTGGCTTACCACGCTTATCTTCCCCATTTCTATTTATTTTTCTTGGGCTTCTATCGAAAAATATGAAAAACCCTATTATGCCTTACTTTTGACATTGCAGGTAGGTGTTTTAGGCTTCTTCCTTGCCCTTGATATGTTGCTCTTCTACATTTTCTTTGAAATGGTCTTGATTCCGATGTATTTTATTATCGGTATTTGGGGCGGAAAAGACAGAGTCTATGCTTCTTTGAAGTTCTTCTTATATACTTTAATAGGCTCTTTGTTGATGCTTGTGGCAATTATTTATGCAGGAATTCATGCTGATAAAGCCTTTGTTTTCACCACAGACTATTATCGTATTTTGAATGCAAACTTCCCAATAGAGATTCAAACATGGTTATTTTTGGCGTTTGCTGCAAGTTTTGCGGTAAAAGTGCCTTTGTTCCCTGTGCATACTTGGTTACCAGATGCGCACGTACAAGCACCTACCGCAGGTTCTGTGATTCTTGCAGCCGTTTTGCTGAAAATGGGAACATATGGTTTAGTTCGTTTTTGCTTACCTTTATTTCCAGAAGCTGCACATAACTGGGCAGATGTGTTCTGTACTTTATCGGTAATTGGGATTATATATGGTGCTATGGCTGCTATGGTGCAAACAGATGTGAAAAAGTTGGTAGCTTATTCTTCGGTTTCGCATATGGGATTTGTGGTATTAGGCATTTTTTCTTTTACAAAAGAAGGCATGAGTGGCGCAGTGATACAAATGATTGGACATGGTATCGCAACAGGGGCATTATTCTTGATTGTAGGTATGATTTATGACCGCCGTCATACAAGGGAAATCAAAGATTTTCAAGGTTTGGCAAAGCAAATGCCGATTTTTACCTTACTATTTATGATAACTATATTTGCTTCTGTAGGACTTCCTGGCTTAAATGGTTTTGTAGGGGAGTTTTTGATTATCATGGGCGCAGGCAGTTCGCTTGTCATTTCTAAAGCTTATGCTTTCTTTGCTGCAACAGGCGTTATTATTGCCGCAGTATATTTGTTGTGGATGTTCCGCCGTATGATGTTTGGACAATTAGACAAAAAAGAAAATCAAGAATTGAAAGACCTCAATGGGCGAGAAGTTGCCTTATTATTGCCATTGATTGCTTTGATGTTTTGGATGGGTTTTGCCCCTAATCCATTTTTGAAAGAAATCAATTATTCTTCTGATAAAATCGTAGAACATGTGTTGGAGCAAAATGGCATCATTGCCAAACCTTTGAGCGCACCTACGGTAAACACACCTGCCCTGCCACAACAGATGCAAATACCTGCAAATGTGAATATAGGCGGACATTAATAACGATATTTTTCTTTTATATAAAACGCATAAGATATTTCTTGTGCGTTTTTTGTTTCCCATATCCCCCAAAAGTTGTATCTTTGCTACAATTTTATGTACGTAGCAAATCGTTATGTACTTGAAAACCCGTAAGTTTTCAACCTAAAAAGATTATGACAGAAAGACGCAAACTACTTCTCTCCCTCCTCCCGCAGCGCATTTTGATAATAGATGGCGCAATGGGAACGATGATTCAACGCTATCGCCTATCCGAAGAAGATTATCGGGGCGAGCGTTTCCAACATCACCCTTCTTCTTTACAGGGAAACAATGACTTACTTTCCCTTACAAGACCTGATATTATTAAGGCAATTCACAAGGAATATCTTGATGCTGGGACTGATATTATCGAAACAAATACCTTTTCGGGGACGTGGATTGCGATGGCAGATTACAAAATGGAGGATTTAGTATATGAACTCAATTTTGAATCGGCAAAAGTGGCTCGTCAAGCAGCAGATGCAGCTACGGCTGAAAATCCTGATAAACCTCGTTTTGTAGCGGGCGCAATGGGTCCTACAAATCGTACAGCTTCGCTTTCACCAGATGTAAACGACCCTGGATTTCGTGCCATTTCTTACGATGAATTGGTAGGGGCATATTATGAGCACGTCAAAGGTTTGATGGAAGGTGGTTCAGACATTTTGTTGGTAGAAACGGTTTTTGATACCTTAAATGCAAAGGCTGCTTTGTTTGCCATTCAAAAATATGCAGACGAAACGGGCGATATTCCGCTTGTGATGGTGTCGGGAACGATAACAGATGCAAGTGGACGTACCTTGTCGGGGCAGGTTACAGAGGCTTTTTACAATTCGATTTCTCATGCATCTTTATTGAGTGTGGGCTTAAATTGTGCCTTGGGTGCAGACCAATTAAAGCAATATAGCGCAGAACTTTCTCGCATTTCTACTTTTTATACTTCTGCTTATCCCAATGCAGGTTTGCCGAATGAGTTTGGCGAATATGACGAAAGTCCTGCACAGATGGCAAAAATTGTAGAACAGTTTTTGGTAGAAGGTTTATTAAATATCGTAGGCGGCTGTTGCGGCACTACACCTGACCATATTCGTGCGATAGCAGAAGTGGCTGCGAAATATCCGCCTCGTCAAATCCCTGAAATTCTGCCTTATCCTCGCTATTCAGGTTTAGAGCCTTTGACTATTTTACCTAGCACTAATTTTGTGAATGTGGGCGAAAGGACTAATGTTACAGGTTCTGCCAAATTTGCGAAGCTCATCAAGGAAGATAAATACGAAGATGCCCTTTCTGTGGCACGTCAACAAGTAGAAAATGGCGCACAAGTCATTGACATCAATATGGACGAAGGCATGTTAGATTCAGAGGCGGCAATGGTTCGTTTCTTGAATTTGATAGCTGCCGAACCCGATATTTCTCGTGTGCCTGTGATGATAGATTCTTCTAAATTTCACATCATCGAAGCAGGCTTGAAATGTGTGCAAGGAAAATGTATTGTCAATTCGATTTCGATGAAAGAAGGGGAAGCCGCTTTTATCGAACAGGCAAAAAAGGTAAGACGTTATGGTGCAGCAGTGATTGTGATGGCGTTTGATGAAATTGGACAGGCTGATACGTTTAAAAGAAAAATAGAAATCTGCGAAAAAGCTTATCATATTTTGATAAATGAGGTTGGTTTTCCGCCACAGGACATCATTTTCGACCCCAATATTTTTGCCGTAGCCACAGGCATTGAGGAGCATAATACATACGGAAAGGATTTTATAGATGCCACTCGTTGGATAAAAGAAAACCTTCCGCACGCATTGGTAAGTGGGGGCGTTTCCAATTTCTCCTTCTCTTTTAGGGGAAATAATCATGTTCGTGAGGCGATGCACTCCGTTTTCTTGTATCATGCCATCAAAGCAGGCATGGACATGGGCATTGTGAACGCAGGTATCATTCCTGTGTATGACACAATTGAGCCAGAACTTCGCCAATGTATTGAAGATGTGCTGTTTAATACTCGTCCAGATGCCACAGAAAGATTGGTTACTTTGGCAGAAACGGTAAAATCAGGCGGCAAAAAAGAGGAAAAAACGCTTGTTTGGCGGGAAAATACCGTAGAAGAAAGGCTAAAACATGCCCTTGTACATGGCATTATTGATTTTATAGATACAGACATTGAAGAAGCAAGGGTAAAATATGGTCGTCCTTTGTATGTCATCGAAGGTCCTTTGATGGACGGCATGAATGTCGTAGGCGATTTGTTTGGGGAAGGAAAAATGTTTCTTCCTCAGGTGGTGAAAAGTGCAAGGGTAATGAAAAAAGCCGTTGCTTATCTCACGCCTTTCATGGAATTGGAAACAGGCGAAGCGGCTGGCACAAGTTCCGCAGGCAAAATTTTGATGGCTACCGTAAAAGGAGATGTACATGATATTGGCAAAAATATTGTGGGTGTTGTGTTGCAATGCAATAATTATCAAGTGATTGACTTGGGCGTAATGGTGCCTATGCAAAAGATTTTGGATACTGCCATTGCCGAAAAAGTAGATGTGATTGGTTTGAGTGGTTTGATTACGCCTTCTTTGGACGAAATGGTGTATGTGGCAGCAGAAATGGAGAAAAGAGGCATGAAAATCCCTTTGCTTATTGGTGGCGCAACAACTTCTCGTATTCATACAGCCGTAAAAATTTCGCCCAAATACTCACAAGCAGCCATTCATGTCTTAGATGCTTCCAAATGTATTCCTGTGCTGGGTAAATTAATGGGCGAACATGCCGCCGAATACACAGCAGAATTGCGTGCAGAATACGAAACATTAAGCAGCGACCACAAAGCCCGTCAAAGTGCCAAAAACTATCTTTCTTTGGCAGCAGCCAGAGAAAATAAGTTAAAAATAGACTGGGAAAACAGCGCCATGCGTAAGCCTAATATGCTCGGAATCAAAGCAATTAAGGATTACGAAGTAGGCGCAATTGCACAATACATTGACTGGACTCCGTTTTTCCATACATGGGAACTCAAAGGACGTTATCCCAATATTTTAGATGATGCAGCAAAAGGCGCAGAAGCAAGAAAACTTTTTGCAGATGCACAAGCCATGTTAGAGAAAATTATCTTTGAAAAATGGCTCACTTGCAACGCTGTTTTCGGGCTTTTCCCTGCAAATGCCATCAATGACGACGACATAGAAGTTTATACAGACGAAACTCGCACAACGGTTTTGAAAAAATTCTATAACCTACGTCAGCAAGGCATCAAAAACAACATTCCAAATGTGTCTTTAACCGATTTTCTTGCACCCAAAGAAAGTGGAAAAGGCGACTATATTGGTATGTTTGCCGTAACCGCAGGCATTGGCATAGAGAAAAAATTGGCAGAATTTGAAGCCGACCATGACGATTATAGCAGCATTATGCTCAAAGCCCTCGCCGACAGATTGGCTGAAGCCTTCGCAGAATTGCTACACAAGCGAGTAAGAACCGAGTTTTGGGGCTTCAATCCCACCGAAAACTTCACAAACGAAGAACTCATTTCCGAAAGCTATGATGGCATACGTCCTGCACCAGGCTACCCTGCAAACCCTGACCACACCGAAAAAATCACGATTTTTGAGGTACTCAACGCAGCAGAATATGGCATTACCCTCACCGAGAGTTTGGCGATGTTCCCTGCTTCATCAGTTTCAGGGTTGTATTTCTCCCACCCACAAGCACATTATTTTGGTTTGGGCAGAATTACAAAGGAGCAGGTAGTATCTTATGCAGAGAGAAAAGAAATGCCTTTTGAGGAGATGGAAAGGTGGTTGAGCCCGAATTTGGGGTATTGAGAGACATAAATATAAAACAAGGACAGCCGTAGATTTTTTCTATGGCTGTTTTTTATTGCTTATAGAAACCATATTTATTCCTGCTGTAAGGAAAAAAGTGCTAAAAAAGAATTTCTTGAGTTCAAAAAGAAGGATAATCAAAAAAGAAGATGTATCTAGTGCATTTTCCGCAACTAAGATAAAATATCATGGAGGTAACAATAAGCATCAAACAAGCAATCTGGCGAAGTGGTAACTATAGTACGTCAATTCAAAGATTTAGGGGGAGATAGTAAATTTGTAGATTTAGAAAATCTGGTAAGTAATCTAGGTCATAGTGTTCTACCCAAAATAGCGTTAGCGTTATTGGAACAAATGGCATCGTTTGTAAACGAAGCCTCACTTGTAGTACTTGTATTGAGCTTTTCGAAATGACCGATGTCGAACTAAAGTATTAATATTTTTTTTTTTGCGTATTTATATCTTTAGTTCGACTACGGCTCACCACAAGTGCGGCTTTGCGTAATTTTTCAAATATCTTATCCATTTCTTTACTTATATTGCTGGTATTGAGCATTTCGAAATATTTTTCATTCCCTACGGTGAGTGTAACCAAACGCTACAAGAAATTAAATGCGCTTTTCGGTACGTTGTTTTACACCTTAAACACATATTTTTTATCCAAAAAGAATTTGGCGGTGTAACCCAATACTAATCCCAAAAACCAGCCCACTTTTTTTGCCAACTGAACGCCAAACAAAATCTTGAATGAACCTGTAACACATACAGACAGAATCGTACAAAGGATAGACATAAAGGCATATAAACCTGCTTTTCGAGTTTCTGCCTTGCGATTTTCATATCCATCATGAAACACATATTTTTTGTCTAACAAATATTTTAGCACAAAGCCCACAAAAAGCCCTAAGGCATAAGAACTCCAAAAGGAAAGTGTATCCAATAAATTGACGATTTCTATGGGGATAAACGTGAGGATTTTTTGGACACCCATCAATAAAAGGGAGTTTTCCCATGCACCCATAAATATTGCATTGTCGTAGCATAGACGAAAAACACCATAATTGATTGCCGCAGATAACAAGGCGAAGCTGATATATTTTAATAACATAAACCTATCTATTTAACCTAAGTAATAGAAATGAAATAAAACACTAATTTAAAAATGATAACACATTGTTTTAAGCACTTTTTTGTATGATTCATTTTTCATTATTAATTTTTCATTCCTAATGTGGGGCAAAAATACACATTTGTTTTACAAATAGAACTATTCCTTTGAAAATAACCAGATTAGCTTGTAACTTTGCGGGCGTTTATACGTATTTATTATAAATCAGCGAGTCTCTATGTTCTCATATCGGTGTCAATCTGTGTAAAATTAAGTCTATCATCAAACAATGGAAATCAAATTCGTTCATATTCTCGGACTCGCCTTAGTGGTCATAGCCTTTTTATTATGGGGCAAAGGCATGGTAAACAGAGAAAAAGGCAAAAATTTTCGCCCGCTTCCTGCCATGATTATGATGATAATTGCCATTGCTTTCCACGTATTTTTGCCCAAAGACAGCGTACCCGATTTGGTTTCTTTTGGTGGCAAATTTCTCGATCAACTTACCTTAGCCCTGATGAATTTTGGCATAGGTATGCTCATAGATGCAAGCTATTTATCTTTCAAAAAATATGAACACCCCAAAGTATTTTGGGTGCCAGCAGTTTTAGCGTTAATGTTGTCTTGCGGGATTTTCCTCATTTCTAAGGCATGGACTACGGTTTGCGAAATGGGAAGTCCTAAAAACAGTGCGGCTACCGTTCAGGCTTTGATGGAATTGGGATCAGATGATGAGATTTCGGAAGTAAAATACATTTTGGAAAAATACAAAGTTCAATATGAAAAGGCTTTTCCTTCTATTGAATTAGGAGCAGACGAAGACTTGGCGCAATATTACCTTATTTATGTAGATTCGTCTTATCTTACGCCACTCACAAATGAGCTAAAAGCAGATGTGGAAAATGTGGACAATGTAGAAACCAATAAATTTATCCGTTTAGATGACCCGAAAACCGATATTTTTTCTACAGAAAATACAGCTATTTTCAAAGCCCAAAAAGAAAGCCAAAGTTGCGATTCTTGACACAGGTGTAGATGGCGAGCATGAAGATTTGAAAGCCGTTTTTGCAGAGAGTCCAGCCAATAAAGACGGGCATGGACATGGAACACACTGCGCAGGTTTAGTTGGTGCTACTACAAATAATAAATTGGGCATAGGCTCTATGAATTGGGACGGAAAATTTATCGAAGTACGTGGTTTTCAAGCACTTTCTGCTGATGGAAGTGGCTCTTATGAAATGATTTCTCAAGCGATTATAGATGCCGCAGATGCAGGTTCTGATGTTATTTCGATGTCGCTTGGTGGACCAGCTCCTTTTGGCGCACCCAAAGTTATCAAAGATGCAGTAAAATATGCGCAAAAGAAAGGGGTTATTTTGGTGGTAGCCGCAGGAAATAGCAGTGCAGATGCCAAGTCTTATTCACCTGCCAATATAGAAGGCGTGATTTGTGTAGCGGCGATTGATGAAAACTTTAACAAAGCCTATTTTTCTAATACAAATACAGGCTTAAAAATGCCGATTGCCGCACCCGGCGTAAATATTCTTTCTGCTGTGCCAAATGGTAAATATGTACAAATGAACGGCACTTCCATGGCAACGCCGATTGTGGCAGGACTTGTGGGTGTTTTGCGCAGCTTGAAACCCACACTTACAACCGCAGAGGCTTATAAAATATTGAAAGAAACAGGCTTAGATTCGCCCGATGCAAGCAAAGCAGGCAAAACGATTCAGCCACTTGCTGCGATTGAGCAGGCAAAATAAAGGTATCTTTTAGGGACATCTTCATATTCGTACTAAAACATGGCAGTTTTTAAAAGCTGCCATGTTTTTTTACGCAAAGATGTAAAAGTTATTTCCTACTGTAAAGAAAAAAGCGTAAAGGAAAACGATTCGTTTTTCAAGCAACATGGGCATATTGCCTATTTTCTGGGCTTTTTACTGTTTTGAAGCTTGTATATTTTCACTACGTTCAATATACAACCGTTCAAAAAGTAAAAAGCCACCGATAAATCATTACGTTTTTAGCACTTTTTTACTTACAGCAATAAAGATTTCCGCAAATTTAAAGGCACATATTTACCCTAATTAGGTAATATTAGGGTAAATATGCGTTAAGAATAAGATAACCATTCTGCAAGAATCCAGAAATCTGATAATGAATCACTTAGCTTTTCTGGATTCTTACAGAATGGACAACCTTAACAAGGTATTTTTCTCTCGTTCCTAACCTAAATCCTGAGCATTTCTTATTCTTTTATCGCTTTTAATACCGTGCTACCCTTTTCCGTTTGGATATGTAAAAAATAGTACCCTGCGGAGAAGTCTTGCATGGATAAAGTTTTTTCATTATTGCCTGTTATGGCGTATAAAGTTTCTTGTTTTAACTTTTTGCCATGTATATCAAACCAAGTCGCCGAAAATGGACTTGTTTCTGTTGCCGAAAAATGCAAGCTAATTCTATCTTTGCTTGGAATCGGACTCAAGCTACAATCAGCAAAAGCATTAGGCATAGAAGCAATTCCTGTAACATTGAAAATTTGCATAAAAGAAGCAGAGCAATTTGCATCATCTGTTGCTATCAGGTTAACCACCATAACCCCAGATAAATTTGGCACATCAATACTTGCACCATTTCCTGGTACACTTACCCCTCCTGCTGTCCATTGATATGTACCTTGTCCGATAAAACCCGTAGGTGCAAAGCTAAAAGTAGTGATATTTCCATTGGTTTGCGAAGTAATATTTCCTGCCATTTGCCCACCAAAATCTACATGTACGACATCAGGTGCAGAGATACAACCATATATATCCGTAGCAGTCAAAGTATAATCTACAGAAGTTACTGAATTACTGCTAGGAACAGCTACGTTAATTTGCGGGGTATTATTTACGCCTGTAAAGCCCGTATTCGGTGGGTTTGAAGTCCAAAGATAGGTATAACCTGAAAGTCCTGCCGTACCAATCGAAGCTGTTTGCAGCACACAAACAGCCGTATCAATTCCTGCATTAGGTATTGTAGGCGCAATAAAGGTAACTGAGCCATTTTCGGTAACAGACTGTCCTATAAAATCTGTAACCACAACTGTGTAATTATAGGTACCCGAACCAGCGAATGTATTGCTAAAAGATGCTGTATTTGTTGTAGGCACATCGCCACTCCATTGATAAGTGAAAGGCGGTATGCCACCTGTGGGAGTAGCCGAGAAACTTGCTGTATTACATGCTGTAATGACATTCGTTGCATTTGCAGTTGTTAAAGCGGTACTTGTGTTTAACACATCAATCACATAACTCCTTTGTGCCACGCCTCTAAGACCACCAATGTAATTGTCAGACATGGTAACAGTAAAAATATATTGTCCTGATGTGGCAGGAGTCCACTCAAATTTGGCAGTAGGTGGTGTAACGCTTGGGATACTATTTACTACATTTGGATTATTTACATCATAAAAAGTAGCACCTGCGACTCTTTGGTCCCAATTTAGGGTAAATTCCTGTCCTACATCAGGGTCATCAGTAGGGATTTCAAAAGAAAGCGGAACGCCAATATAGCCCGTCAAACGATTGGCAACGCCATTATAGGTATTTACATTTGCGCCTTGTACATTTGAAATGGCTTTGATGCTAGGATTGATATTGTTGCAATTTGCTAAAACAGTAACTTGAATATCCCGAGCAACCTGCCCTATTTGAATCCCATTCCGCCATTCTGTGATATAGACACATAACACACCTACAACAACGCCTCCACCGCCATTTACAGGAATAAAATCAATATCGCCCGTTTGTGGGTCAATGCTTACATCCCAGCCTGCACCCAGAGGAGAACTTGGCGAATATCCCCCTGCTGCAGTATAAGGTACGGTTGAAGATGCAGAAGAATAACAACTTCCCATTATATAGCTCAAAGAGTCTCCATCAATATCAGAAGCCCCTTGACTATAATTACTTGGCTGCCCTGAACAAATATACAGAACAGGATAAGTCAAAAAAGAAGGGCTACTATTGCTTATCCCTGTTTTGATAGTGCAAGTATTCATGCTCATACTACTTCCATCTGCCCCCGAAGTTATTACATAATTTCTGCAACAGTTATTCCAAGAAAGCACAATATTCGGAGAAGTTGTACAAGTATATCCTGCAATATCATAATCCATATAATATAGGGCTTGTGCTGCACCGTTCATTGTGCCAGTTGGGTCAGAACATTGTGTAATCGTTCCAGGTGCAATCGGTGTTACTTCGCTAAAATTAACTAAATTCCAACTATTTGTGAGCGCAGGTGGTGTACAACCTACCGCAGAAGCCGTAATCATAGGTGCAGGAAATGGATTACTCATGCTCACAGGTTGTACAAAAGAGCTTGCCGCAGCCCCAGCACAATCTAAATAAACGGCATGGTAGATGCGATAAACATTGGGCGAAATTTGTTCATATGTCATGTCTAAACCCATAAAATGGGACGCAAAAACACTGTGAGTGAGCAAAGCAAGGAACAAGAGAAATAGATTTTTTTTCATGTTATCGGAAATTAAAAATTGAGTCACAAAGCTACTCTCTTTTTGCTAAAAAACAAATCATTTATTCAAGTTTTCAACAAAATCACAGAGGGTAGCTATTTTTTATCTGCAAGAATCTACTCAAATCTTCGTATATTTGCCGAAAATTACAAATCATGCACAGCGTAGCCTTTCATACATTAGGGTGTAAACTCAATTTTTCGGAAACTTCTGCCATTGGACGCAAGTTTTTGGAAGCGGGTTTTTTGAAAAAAGATTTTGAAGAACCTGCTGATGTGTACGTTATAAATACCTGCTCTGTAACAGAGGAGGCAAATAAAAAATGTCGCTATACGGTGAGGCAAGCACTTGTGCGCAATCCTGCTGCATATATTGTAATTATGGGCTGTTATGCGCAGCTCAAACCCAAAGAAATTGCAGAGATTCCTGGTGTAGATTTAGTGGTGGGGGCAAATGATAAATTTCGCATAGTGGAATTGATTGGAGACATGCAAAAAACAGAGAATCCCTGTGTTTTTCATTCCGAAATCAAAGAAGTTACTGATTTTAAAGATGCTTTTTCCTTGGGCGACAGAACTCGCTCCTACCTCAAAATTCAAGATGGCTGTGATTATAAATGTACCTTTTGTACAATTCCTTTGGCAAGAGGCAAAAGTCGCAGTGATTCTTTTGAGAATATTTTGGCAAATGCTCACAAAATTGCCGCAGCAGGGGTGAAAGAAATTACCTTGGCGGGCGTGAATATTGGCGATTATGGCAAAGAGCAGCCACACACTTTATTGGACATTGTCAAGGCTTTGGACGAAATTGAAGAAATAGAAAGGGTGCGCATTTCTTCCATAGAACCGAATTTACTCAACCATCATATCATTGATTTTGTCGCAAATTCCAAACGCATTATGCCGCATTTTCACATTCCTTTGCAAAGTGGAAACAATGAGATTTTGGGCTTGATGCGCCGCCGTTACCGTAGAGAATTGTATGCAGATAGGGTAGCAAATATCAAATCTTTGATGCCTCATGCCTGTATTGGTGTAGATGTAATCGTGGGTTTTCCAGGGGAAACAGATGCACATTTTGAAGATACTTATATGTTTTTGAATGAGTTAGATATTGCTTATTTGCATGTATTTACCTATTCTGAAAGAGAAAATACGCCTGCATCAGAGATGGAAGGTGTTGTGCCAAAAGTAGTAAGAAATGAAAGAAACAAACGCCTTCGTATGCTTTCCGACAAAAAACGCCGCTTTTTTTATGAGCAGTTTGTAGGCACAAGCCGTCCTGTTTTGTGGGAATCCGAGCAAGAAGGCGGTACCATGTTTGGCTTTACCGACAACTATATCAAAGTAGGCATTCCTTTTCAGCCCGATTATATCAATAAAATTATGCCTACCGACTTATCGCAGGTATTGGCAGAGGGCGTAATGCAAGGAAAAGTAGTGGAATGTAGTTTGGTATAAACTCAAATGGCTTTCTTCTAGGAAGTACAAAATATTCATAAAAATTAGCGAAAAAAACTCTTTTGGGTTCGGTCCTACTTCGTTTATCAGAGTTGAAAGCACAGAATTCGGATTTAAAGATGCGTTTGTAGTATGATAAGTAAGAATAGCCATAAACCGCCAAGTAATGAAGGTTTGGGAAAAAACGCCGCTTGTACCGCTACTTTTGTCACTTATTTGTAATATCCTTAATGGCAAAAACTACGAGTGGCGAAATACACAATAACTAAGTAGATACATTTTTAAGTAATCGAGTGTTTGATAGTTGATAAAAATCTGATTGTCAATTATTTAAAATATAAAATTTTTACTTAATCTGCTTTCAATGAAGTATAATCCGCAGCCACACCTGTTTTGGGCGCATCTGCTAATGAAGGTAATTTCATTGGCACTTAGGGCATCTGCACTTATCGGCATTTCATTGCCAAACCTATATTGCGTATTTGCTGCCCAATTTACCTTATGAAACAAAAAACTACTGTCACTTTTTCCTACATACACCAATTGTAAGTTGGCATTTTTGGCATCAGCATTTTGGGGCGCAATGCCCACAAGACGCTCATACACATCTACGCCTTCTAATACAAGTCCATGCTGTATATTGCTTGCCGCAGCCGTATTGTGGCAGCCACTACTACTGCAACTATGTTTGAAAATATGTTGTTTTATATTCTTAAAACTTGCAGTATTGGGGTCCACGGTTTCTGTGGCATTTGTAGGCTGTTTGCAGGCACTTACTGCAAGGCTGATAAAACAAAGTGCCATCAAAAAATTGCGATAATAAGAACTTGGTATCATTGTGAATTAATTTTACACAAAATTACTTTCTTTTCCAAAATTGCCTTTGAAAAATTATGCAAATGGGTAATTACCTTGATAAATGGACAAATGTAATGACTTTGAGCATCTCAAGTAGCAGCGATTAGTATAGATTGTAAGAAAAAAGGTGTGTTAGGTAGATTATATTTATTTTAGAAAGACAACTGTTTTCTACTTAATTTGTACCTTTGTCTCACAAATTGAGCAAAATCTACCAAGTGAAACCTAAAAGCACTTAGCAGAATATTTGCAGGAACTTTTAAACAAAATATGCGAAATAAAATATCTATTACAGGCGATTTGGGAAGTGGCAAAAGTGCCGTAGGCAAAATTTTGAAAACCCAGTTAAACATTACAACGATTTCAACAGGCTCTATTCAGCGAGAAATAGCCATAAGAATGGGTATGAGTACGCTGGAACTCAACCATTTTACGGATACTCACCCCGAAATTGACGATGAAATTGATGCTGTTTTCAAAAAACTTCGACATGATGAAGGTTCCTATTTATTGGATTCTCGTTTGGCGTGGTTTTTTATTCCTGACTCTTTTAAAGTCTATTTGCAAGTAGATATTAGGGTTGCAGCGCAAAGAGTGATGAATGATACAAGTCGAAAAGGCGAGAAATATGCAACTTTGGACGAGGCTATCAACGATTTGCGTGCGAGAAAGGAAAGTGAAAACCGCCGTTTTTTGCGAGAATATAGCGCAGATTGTGCCAATAAAAATAATTTTGATTTGGTAATAGATACGTCTCATGCCACCTTGGAAGCGATTGCGGAAAAAATCATTGCAGCTTTTGCTGATTTTCAAGCACAAAAACCTATTTCTCGTTACTGCATGTCGCCACAGCGTATTAAAATAACTGATATTTCTACTGATGGGGAAAAAATAGCAGTTGAAAAAGTAGGCGATGATTATGTCTTGCTTTCAGGAAAAAATCTTGTATCTGCTGCTTTGGCGTTTCCACAATCGCTGATTGATGTTTCTTTGATAGAAAAATAAGCCTATATTATGTCTAATAAAATACTTCCCGCCGATTTTTGTAACCGCATTTCCGCACAAATTCCCGAAGATGCTGCCGATTTATTAGCCGTTTTAGACACGCCACCGCCTGTTTCTATTCGCATTAATCCCCAAAAATTGCAAGATTATGCCGCAGGGATTCCCATGCTTTGGCATCAAGAAGGCTACTATTTGTTCGAAAGACCTTCTTTTACCATTGACCCTTTGTTTCATGCGGGTGCATACTATGTGCAGGAGGCTTCGTCTATGGTAATTGTGAATTTTTTGGAAACCGAAAAATATGAGAAAATCTTAGATTTGTGTGCTGCACCAGGTGGAAAAAGTACTTTGCTTGCTACTGCCATGCAGCAAGATACTGTCCTTATTTCCAATGAAGTAATCAGAGCAAGAGCGGGCGTTTTAAGCGAAAATATGACAAAGTGGGGCAGCCCAAATGTTATTGTTACGAATAATGACCCACGTCATTTTGGGGCTTTGCAAAGCTATTTTGATTTGATTGTGATAGATGCACCTTGTTCGGGTGAGGGCATGTTTCGCAAGGATTTAGACAGCAGAAATGAGTGGTCGCTGGAAAATGTGGCGATATGTGCGGCTCGTCAGATGCGCATTGTGGCTGATGTAATACCTGCTTTGGCAGCAGGTGGACATATTATATATTCTACGTGTACCTTTTCAGCGGCTGAAAATGAGGAGCTTATCCAACAAGTTTTGCAAGCATTTCCAGAAATGGAATTATCGCCTGTTGTGTTAGATGAAAGATGGGGACTTGTTTCTTCCGAAATAAATGGCGTTTCAAATTCGGCGTACAGATGTTACCCGCATAAATTGAAAGGAGAAGGTTTTTTTGTGTGTAGGCTACAAAAAAAAGGGGTAAAACCTGCAAAAGAGGAGATTTTTATCTCTTCCAAAAATGCACGTAATCAACAAAATAGCAGTAAAAAAGATGCTAAGAAAACGCCTTTTCCTGAAAAAGAAATGAAGCGTTTTTTGCGAGAATATGCAGTTGAAAATATAGAAATGTATGAGGATAATCTGTTTTATCTTACGCCACAAGTGAAAGAGACCTTAAAGGATTTGGCTCGCTTTCATTTTATAAAAAAAGGCATTTTAATTGGAAAAATACAAGGCAAAGACTTTAATCCTGCACATGAATGGGCTTTGTGTCCCGAAGTTGCTACGGATTTGCCTATAATAGATTTGGATTTGCCGCAAGCGTTGGATTATTTGCGCAAAAATGACTTACCGAATGATACAGAACTTATAAATGGCTGGGCTTTAGCACGTTATGAAGGGGTAAATTTGGGTTGGATAAAAGTTACGCCGCAAAGGTTAAAAAATCATTTTCCCGTAAATTGGCGGATAAAGCATTTGTAATGGCTTATTTTTTTGTTTTTATCGCAGATTTTCGCAAATAAAAAGAGATTATCTGCGAAAATTTGCAGTCTTTATCTGTGAAAATCTGCGATAACTTACTTTATTT